>JBKJXT010000240.1:0-5040 GCA_046716205.1 Actinomycetota bacterium | reverse complement strand
TTCACGCGCCCTGTGGGCGCAGCGGGCTCCGCAGGCGCGGCGGGCGCGACCGCGGTGGGCGCCTCCGCAGCGGGCGCCTCCTCGACAGCAGGCTCCTCGGCGACCTCTTCATCCCGGCGTCCGATCTTGCGGCTCTTCCGTCGCTTGCCCGGACCTTCCTCCGCCCCGTACCCCACGAGCACCGCTGTGCGTCCCGTCTTCGGCGCGTCCGCAGTCGTGCGGACCTTCAGGATCGTCGTGCCGACCTCGACGCGCTGACCGACGTCGCCGAACACGCTCTCGACCGTACCCGCGTACGGCGAGGGGATCTCGACGATCGCCTTCTCGGTCTCGACCTCGACGATCGGCTGGTTCAGCTCGATCACGTCGCCGGCCTTCACGAGCCACTGCACGATCTCGGCGTCGGCCAACCCCTCGCCGAGGTCCGGCAGCTTGAACTCGCGCATCTCGTCGGACATCTGGGCTCCTGCTTAGTAGTTGAGGACGGAGTCGACGGCGTCCAGCACACGGTCGAGGTCGGGCAGGTGAAGATCCTCCAGCTTCGCGGGCGGGTACGGGATGTCGTAGCCGCCCACGCGCAACACCGGCGCGTTCAGCGACAGGAAATCGTCCTCCGCGATCCGCGCGGCGATCTCGCCCGCGAAAGAGCCGGTGACCGGCGCCTCCGTCACGACGACCGCGCGCCCAGTCTTCTTCACCGACGCCATGATCGTCTCGAGGTCCAGCGGCGTCAGCGAGCGCAGGTCGATCACCTCGCACGAAACGCCGTCGTTCGCCGCCTCCTTCGCCGCATCCTCCACGGTGCGGACCGACGGTCCGTAGGTGAGGATCGTGACGTCGGTTCCTTCACGCACGATGCGCGCCTTGCCGAACGGCGCTGCGTTGACGACCGGCAGCTCGACGTCTTCGCGCACGTAGTAGCGGCGCTTCGGCTCGAGGAAGATCACCGGGTCGGGATCCTCGATCGCTTGCACCAGCAATGAGAACGCGTCCGAGGGTGTTGACGGCGTGACGACCTTCAGCCCGGCGGTGTGCGTGAAGTAGGCCTCCAGCGACTCGGAGTGATGCTCGACCGCGCCGATGCCGCCGCCGTAGGGGATCCGGATCACCATCGGCAGCGGCAGCTTGCCCATCGTGCGCGAGCGGTACTTCGACACATGCGAGACGATCTGCTCGAAGGCGGGATAGGTGAAGCCGTCGAACTGCATCTCGCACACCGGCTTGAACCCGTAGATCGCGAACCCGATCCCCGTGCCGACGATCCCCGACTCCGCCAGCGGGGTGTCGATCACGCGCTGCTCGCCGAACTCCTTCTGCAGCCCGTCGGTGATGCGGAACACACCGCCTGCCGTGCCGACATCCTCGCCCATGACCATGACGCGATCGTCTTTACGCATGCAGTGCTTCAACGCTTCGTTCAATCCCTGCGCGAGCGTGATGGACGGCATCATTCACCTTCCTGGTCGCGGAGGAACTGCTCGAACTGGCGCTGCAACGTCGGCGGCCTTTCCTCGTACACATGCTCGAACAACAGCTTCGCGTCCAGCGGGCCGGCGCCGACGATCGAGGCGCGCAACGTGCTCGCGGCTTCTTGCCCTTCGGCGACGCAGCGCTGCTTGAACTCGTCGCTCAGCACGCCCTCGTTGTCGCAGTACTTCTCGAAGCGAGCGATCGGGTCCAGCTCTTCCCACCGTTTCACTTCTTCGGTGGAGCGGTACCGCGTCGGGTCGTCGGCGGTCGAGTGCGGCCCTCGACGATAGGTCATCGCCTCGATCAAGGTGGGCCCTTCACCCGAGCGCGCGCGCTGCAGCGACTCGCGCGCCACCGCGTAACAGGCGAGCACGTCGTTGCCGTCTACGCGCCAGCCCGGCATCCCGTAGCCGAGCGCGCGCACCGCAAGCGTCGGCGCGGCCGTCTGCTTGGACAGCGGGACGCTGATCGCATAGCCGTTGTTCTGCACGAGGAAGACGACCGGCGCCTTCCAGACGCCGGCGAAGTTGCACGCCTCGTGGAAGTCGCCCTCGGATGTTCCGCCGTCGCCACAGCACGCGATGACCGCGGTGTTCAGGCCGTCGAACTTCGCGCCGGTCGCGAATCCGACCGCATGCAACAGCTGCGTCGCGATCGGCACGGCGTAGGGCGCCATGCGCATCTCGCGGTAGTCGAACAGACCCCCGTGCCACGTGCCGCGGAACAGGTGCAGGATGTGACCGGGCTCGATGCCGCGAAGCAGAGCGAAGCCGAGTTCGCGGTAGGAGGGGAAGATCCAGTCCTGCGGCTCCAGCGCGTACGCGGCGCCGATCTGCGCGCCCTCTTGTCCGAGCGAAGGCGTGTAGACGCCGAGCTCGCCCTGTCGCTGGAGGTTCGTCGACTCTTGATCGACCCTGCGCTGCAGGGTCATCAGGCGATAGATCTCTCGGAGGTCCTCTTCTTTGAGGTCCAGCTCGAAGCCGTGGTCGGCAACCAATGTGCCGTCCGGCTTGAGGACCTGGACCATCTCCGTAGAGACGTTCGCAGGGTCGACGAAACCTTTCATGTGTGTCCTCCCTGCCGCTCCGGGGTCGCCGGTTCGGCACGTCGGCCTTCTTCAAGGGGTTTGTCCACGGGATCGCCGCGGTAATCACCATGGTCGCAGCTTGCGGCGAGCTCCGTCAACGCGATCCCTTCTACATACGGGGAAGGACCTCTTCTCCAAGCAGATCGAGCTGGCGGAGCCGTTTCTCCATCTCGGCGCGCCCGACGACGAAATGGCGAGCAAGGTCTTCTATGTCCAGCGCGTTGCCGTCTTTGGAGTGCCTCTTCGCGACGCGCGACATCCACGATTCGGGCATCAGCAACTCGGCGGCGAACAGATCCGCCTCGTACTCAAGCTCGTGGGTCTCCCACGATCCGGCGCGCAGATGCGGCACCGCGCCGTGCAACACGTGGTGGGCGATCTCGTGCGCGAGCTTCCACCGTTCGCGCGCCTTCGGCGTGCGCTCCTGCGACTTGAACCGCGTGCGCGCGCGCGCCGGGCGGTCGAGCGCCTCCCATGCGTCCTGCGAGAGATGCCAGGGGCGCTCGTGATGGATGCGCAGATACGCGAGCACTCGCGCGAGGTCGATCGGCGGTTCCTTCTGCGCCGCGTTGCGCAGGATCCCGTTCGCGATCTTCTTGAGGTCTTTGTCGATCATGGGCCGGAAGGGTAATCGAACCGCCGCGTCACTTGAAGCTCACCCCGGCGGAGCGGATACGTCCGAGCGCGAGGCGGTCGGCGGCCTCCGCGGTCGGGATCGCCTCTGACGCCGCGATCTCGAAGACCTCGCGCAGGGTGCCGGCGATCGCGGCCGCCTTCGCGTGGGCGCGATCGGCGTCGTAGCCGTGGAGCTCGTCCTCGACGTTGATGAGGCCGCCCGCGTTGATGACGTAGTCGGGGGCGTAGACGATGCCGCGCTCGGTGAGAGCGCGCCCCAGCGAAGGATCCTCGAGCTGGTTGTTGGCCGCCCCGGCGATCGCCTTGCACCGCAGGCGCGAAAGTGTGTCTGCGGTGACCACCGAGCCCATGGCGCATGGCGCGAAGACGTCGCACTCCAGCGATGTGGCCTCTGACGGATCGCAGATCTCCGCGCCGAGCTCGGCCGCGAGCTCGGTCGGGGTCCGGAGGTCCGCAAGGGTGAGGCGCGCGCCCTCCTCGGCGAGCAAGCGCGCGAGCGCGCCGCCGACCTTCCCCGTGCCCTGCAACACCACGTGTCGGCCGGCCAGAGAGGGCTCGCCGAACGCAACCTCGGCGACCGCGCGCATGCCGTGCCAAACCCCGTACGCGGTCACGGGGGAGGGATCGCCGGACCCACCAGAGGTCCCGGTGACCCAGCGCGTCGTCTGGGCGATGATGTCGAGATCCTGAACCGTGGAGCCGACGTCGGCAGTCGTGATGTAGGTGCCGCCCAGGCGCTCGACCTGCGCGCCGTACGCGCGGAGGAGCCCGGGGGTCTTGTCGGATGCGGGGTCGGCGATGATGACGGCCTTGCCTCCCCCGAGGGCCAGGTCCGCGCAGGCTGCTTTGAAGGCCATGGCCTTGCCGAGCCGGAGGGCGTCGGTCAGCGCCGCGTCTTCGGAGGCGTACGGGTAGATCCGGGTGCCGCCGAGCGCGGGGCCGCGGGCGGTTGAATACACAGAGATGATGGTCCGCAGGCCCACCGCAGCGTCGTGTCCGAAGACTATCTGCTCGTAGTCATCTCCGATGCTCTCGAACACGCTCAAGTGGGTCATCCTTCCCATGCCATCGGGCCCGCGGCGCGCCATGCTACCAGCGTGGCTTTCGCTGGGGGGAGGTGCTATTGTTCCTCTTTGTCCGATTCTTGATCGAGGCACCAACATGGTCAGAACGGGTCATCTTGGTCGGTGGCCCTCGAGTCAGGAGGCCGCTGACCTGCGGAGATGGATCTGAGACGCGGCGCAGGGGCCGCGGGTTTCCAGAAGTCCAGAAACGGGTGTCATAAACGCGGAAGGCTCGTCGTTTATCGGGGCAGAGGGTAAGCGTCGGGCAACCGAGGCAAAGCTCTCAGGCTAGGGCAGAAGCACCACCTGAAGTGGCCCATAGGTAACGTCGGAAAACCGTCACTACGGGCCATTGTTAGAGAAGGTGTAAAGGCCCGATGCTAGGGCACCGACAAGTTAGACAAGTGCGGCAGAGCAGACGGCTCTGCGGCGAAGGAGGTAAAGGATATGAAGCGCGACCAGTCATCTGGCGAGACCCTGCTCACGCCGGCAGAGGTAGCGGCTCTGTTCCGAGTGGACCCCAAGACGGTCACTCGTTGGGCCAAGGCCGGCAAGCTCAGCTCGATCCGCACGCTCGGTGGGCACCGCCGCTACCGTGAGTCCGAGGTCATGAGCCTTCTCGAGGGCGTCGCCACCCGGAACGGCTAAGAACCGAGCCGGGTGGCGATCCACCCGCAAGCCACGCGCTGATCCAATTGGCAGCGCGCGGCAGGCCCCGAGCGATCGGCCCACCTAGGGCGTCTCGGCGGTCAGACGAAGGCTCACATCAGACCACTACATCGC
>JBKJXT010000239.1:0-4660 GCA_046716205.1 Actinomycetota bacterium | reverse complement strand
ACGCCTTTGGGCTTGCCGGTGGTGCCCGAGGCGATGCAGAACGGCTCGGTGTCGGCCCGGGGCGGCGATCGCGAACTCGCGGATGCCGTTCGCGATGTTCATCGGCGCGCCGCCGTGCCTGATCATGCCGGTGCCTCCTCCGCGTCGATCGCCGTTTTCGCGACCGGGAACAGTCCCTTGTCCATCGGCGCGTCACGCTTGTACACCATCACGCTCCGCTTCCACGACACGACCACGTCACCGTCCTGATTGAGTCCCTGCGTCTTCACGCTCACGATGCCCGCGTACGGGCGCGACGACGACTCGCGCTTGTCGATCACTAGTGACTGCGCGTACAGCGTGTCGCCGACGTACACCGGATGCGTGAGCCTGATCTCGTCCCACGACAGGTTCGCCATCCCGTTCTGGCTCACGTCGCTCACACTGATGCCCAACACCATCGCGACCGTCAGCCCCGAGTTCACGAGGTACTTGCCGAACGTGGACTGCGCGGCGTAGTGCGCGTTGAAGTGCATCTGGTTGGTGTTCATCGTCAGATTCGTGAACCAGATGTTGTCGGTCTCGGTGATCGTGCGCCCCATGGGATGCTGATAGATATCCCCGAGCTCGAAGTCCTCGTAGTAGCGTCCCTGCCAGCCCTGCTTCACCGTGCCCATCGCACCCTCCCAACCCTGTTCCACAAACCGGAACGCCTTTCCATTTTCGACGAGGCGGCAGTATAGTGTCATCCCGCGCCGCATCTCCGGGCGCATCGGAGGGACCGGGATGAGGCCGCTCGAAGACATCCGCATCATCGCACTTGAGCAGTACGGGGCGGGCCCATTCGGCAGCGTGCACCTCGCCGATCTCGGCGCCGAGATCATCAAGATCGAGGATCCGCGCACCGGCGGCGACGTCGGCCGCGCAGTGCCGCCGTTCCAACAGGGCGAGGACTCGCTGTTCTTCGAGACCTTCAACCGCAACAAGCGCTCGCTCTCCCTCGACGTCTCGACGCAGGCCGGGCGCGCGGTGCTCGAAGACCTCGTGCGCGTCGCTGATGTCGTCTACTCGAACCTGCGCGGCGACGTGCCCGCGCGCCTGAAGATCACCTACGACGACCTCAAGCACATCAATCCCACGATCGTGTGCTGCTCGCTCAGTGGGTTCGGGATGACGGGGCCGCGCGCTAAGGATCCCGCCTACGACTACATCCTGCAGGGCCTCACGGGCTGGATGGATATCACCGGCGAGCCCGACGGTCCGCCTACCAAGTCCGGCCTGTCACTGGTTGACTACTGCGGCGGGTTCGTCGCCGCGATCGCTCTGCTGGCTGGGGTGCACGCCGCGCGCCGCGACGGCGTCGGCATGGACTGCGACGTGTCGTTGTTCGATACCGCGATCTCGATGCTCACCTATCCGGCCGTCTGGCACCTCAACGGCGGCTTCGAGCCGGTCCGCACTCGGCACAGCGCGCATCCCTCGCTCGTGCCGTTCCAGAACTTCCAGGCCGCCGACGGCTGGATGGTCGTGGGCTGCGCCAAGGAGAAATTCTGGCAGCGGCTCGCGGCTGCGATCGGCCAGCCGGAGCTCGCGACAGACGAGCGGTTCGCCACATTCGACGACCGCCGCCGCAACGCCGCCGACGTGATCGCGATCCTTGAAGACGCGTTCCAGCAGAACACCGTCGAGCACTGGCTCGACGTTCTGACCGACGCCGGCGTGCCGTGCAGCCCGATCAACTCCGTCGGCGAGGCGCTGCAGGACCCGCACACCCAGGCGCGCCAGATGGTCGCCACGACGACGCACCCGCGCTTCGGCGAGGTGCGCCAGCCGGTCTCGCCGGTGCGTGTCGGCCCGATGCGCACCGACCATCGGCGCGCGCCGTTACGCAACGAGGACGCGCCGTACGTGCTCGGCGAGATGCTGGGCTACGACGACGCGCGCATCGCCCAGCTGGCCGACGCCGGTGCGTTCGGGGAGCCGGCGCGCACGGTATGACCGCAGCGGTGGGCGAGCGCTTGTGCGCCCAGGGCGAAACAACCGTACGACTCAGAGAGGCATGAGGATGGACTTCGAACTCAGCGAAGAGCAATCCGCGTTCCGCACGGTGATCAAGGAGTTCGTCCGGGACTACATCCGCCCGGTCGCGCGCGATTGGGAGCACGAGGGTCGCTACCCGACCGAGATCGTCGCGAAGATGAAAGAGATGGGCCTGTTCGGCATCACCGTGCCCGAGGAATACGGGGGCCTCGGCCTCGACACCGTCAACATGGCGATCATCTTCGAGGAGATCTCGCGCGCGTGGATGGGGGTCGCCGGCATCATCGGCTCGCATTCCCTGTCGTGCCGCATGATCGCGCGGAAGGGAACACCGGAGCAGAAGTCGCATTGGCTGCCGCTGCTCGCGAGCGGTGATGTTCGTACCGGCGTCGCCCTCACCGAACCCGACGCAGGCAGCGACCTGCAGGGGATCAAAACGCGCGCCGTCAAGGACGGCGATCACTACGTGGTGCGCGGCACCAAGACGTGGATCACCAACGCGCGGTACGCCGGGATGCTCCCGGTGCTGGTGAAAACCGACCCCGATGCCGAGCCCAAGCATCGCGGCATGAGCGTGCTGCTCATCGAGATGGATTCGGTTGGCGTGACGGTGAGCCGCGATCTCGGCAAGCTCGGCTACAAGGGCACCGAGTCCAGCGAGGTCGTGCTCGACGACGTGCGGGTGCCGGCCGGCAACCTGCTCGGTGGCGTCGAGGGTGAAGGCTTCAAGCAGGTCGCCTCGGCCCTGGAGACCGGCCGCATCAACATCGCGGCTCGCTCGGTCGGCATCGCGCAGGAAGCGCTCGATCAGGCGCTGAGCTACTCCAAGGAGCGCCACGCGTTCGGCCAGCCGATCGCTAACTTCCAGGCGATACAGCTCAAGCTCGCCGACATGGCCACCGAGGTCCAGGCGGCGCGCCTGCTGACCTGGTGGGCCGCGGCGCGCACCGACGCTGGTCATCGCACGGACATGGAAGCCGGCATGGCGAAGCTCTTCGCTTCAGAGGTTGCGCTCCGTTCGTCGCTGGAGTCGATGCGCATCCACGGCGGCTACGGTTATTCGACGGAGTTCGACATCGAGCGGCTGTATCGCGACGCGCCGCTGATGGCGATCGGCGAAGGCACCAATGACATCCAGAAGATGGTCATCGCGCGCGGCCTGTTGCGGGACGGGCCGCCGTCGTGAGCGCGCGCAGCTACCTCTACATCCCGGGCGACAAGCCCGACTTCCTTGCGAAGGCATTCGAGCGCGGCGCGGATGCCGTCATCGTCGATCTCGAGGATGCGGTCGCGCCCTCATCCAAGGAGAAGGCGCGCGAAGCGGTCGGTCGGTGGCTCGCGTCCCTCCCGCCGTGGCTCATGGCCGAGGTGTGGGTCAGGGTGAACGCCGGCGCGATGATGGCCGGGGATATCGCCGCGATCATCGGCGCGCGGTCGTTGCACGGGGTGTACCTACCCAAGGCCACGCTGGACTCTGCACAGACCCTTGACGAGCTCCTCCCCGGCGGGATCGCGATCTGCGCCTTGGTGGAGTCGGCTCAGGGGGTCCTCGACGCGCCCGGGATCGCGCAGGTTGCGCAGGTAGAGCACCTCGCGCTGGGCGAGGAGGACCTTGCGGCGGACCTCGGCCTGACCGATCGTTCCCCGCTCGAACACATCCGCACGCAGATCGTGGTTGCGTCGGCGGCCGCCGGCATCGCGCCGCCGACCGCGTCGGTGAGCACCGACTTCCGCGACCTCGACGCGTTGCGCGCTTCCACGATCAAGCTTCGCGACACCGGTTTCGGCGCGCGCAGCGCGATCCACCCTGCGCAGGTCGAGGTCATCAACGAGGTGTTCACACCCACCGATGACGAGATCTCGGTAGCGCGGGCGCTCGTCGCGCGCTTCGACGAGGCGCTCGCCGAAGGTGCGGGTGTGATCACCGACGAGCGCGGCCGCATGGTCGACGAAGCGATCGTTCGCGCGGCTCGCCGCGTCGTCCAGCGTGCGTCGCGCGCCTGAGCGGGTTCGCCGAGATCCGGTAGAAGCTCACATCGCAACGCTTTGCAGGGATCGGCCCGGCGCGCGACGAACGAGATCCTCGATGAAGCTTGCTCGTTCGTTGCTTGCTGTGGCCGTCCTTGCGACGGTCTTCGTGCCCGTGGGCGCCAGAGCCGCCAGCTACTCGCAGTTCACCTACGAACGTGTGATGGTCCCGATGCGCGACGGGGTCCACCTTTCCGTTGACATCTGGCGCCCGGTCACCGGCGGCGTCAAGGTTCCCGTGATCCTGACGCTGACGCCGTACCACGCCCTGTACAAGGCGCTCGACCGTGTGGAGTCCGACCTCAACAACGCCAACCTGTTCACGTTGTCGTTCGTGCGCCAGGGCTACGCGGTCGCGCTCGCCGACGTCCGCGGGACCTACAACTCCGGCGGATGCTGGGACTACGGCGGCATCAAGGAGCGACAGGACGGCTACGACCTCGTCGAGTGGCTCGGCGGCGTGCGCTCCGACGGACAGACTCCAAGCCCTGCCGCCGCGTGGACGAACGGACGGGTCGCGATGACCGGCGTTTCCTACGACGGCACTACGGCGAACGCTGCGGCCGTCGAGGCGCCGCCGCACCTCGCCACGATCGTGCCGATCTCGGCGATC
>JBKJXT010000238.1:0-4168 GCA_046716205.1 Actinomycetota bacterium | reverse complement strand
GTGTGCGTGAGGTGCTCCTCGTGACCTTCACGAGTGTTGCCTTCGGGCGGGATCGGGTTCGCCCGTAGGATCCGCGCCATGTGCACGAGGTTGTGGGCCGTCCATCGCGTCGTGCGCTTGGTGTACTCGTGGTTCTCGCCGCCGGCCTCGATGTAGGAGGGCCCCGGTCCGGCGTCCCCGACCCAGTAGGTATCGACGTTCGGCGGGATCGTGCACCCGAGGTGCATCATGTTGAACAGGGTCGTCTCGCCGGCGGCGTGCGCCCCGTCCTCGTTACCGGTGATCACCACGCCCGCCACCTTGTTGTACAGCGGGTACTGGCCGACCTGGTTGCGTTCGAGGTAGGTCCCGTCCAAGCGCTCGATGATCATCTGGCACACGCTCGAGCGAACGCCGAACCAGATCGGCGTCCCGACGACGATGATGTCGGCCGACGTGATCTTCTGAAGGATCAGGGGCCACTCGTCCCCATCGCCCTCGTCCGAGGACACGCCGAACTTCACGTTGTAGTCGACGATGCGGACCATCTGGCTTTCGACGCCGAGCACGTCGAACCACTCGATCACCTTGTTCATCAGCGCCTCGGTGTTCGAGACATCGGGTGAGCGTTTCAGCGTGCAGTTGAGGAACACAGCTTTGAACTCGGCCATCGAGCAACCCCCTTGATCGGTTCCGGTTCTGTCCCGCACGACGCTCGGGTGTTACACCTCCCCGCGCCGGCGGAACGAGGCGGCCACCGACTCGATGAAGCCTTCATCACCCTCGGGGTGCAGGCCGCCGACCCGGGGGCGCAGCGCCTCGGCGATCGTGTGCGCCAGGGCATGCCGCGCTTCGGGAGTCAGGGTCTCGCGACGGTGCAAGAACTCTCGCGCGACCACGTAGTCGTGGTGGGACAGCGCGCTGACCTCGACCTCCATAGCGTTGCCCATCTCCATCTGCATCGCCAGCGGCGCGCCGGCGCGCTTGCGGTCGCGGACGACGACCGTGCCCGCTGCCAGGTCGCCCAGCCGCTGCGACTTGCGTGAGATGAGCATCGTGATCGCGCCGACTCCATAGCCGAACGGCAGGAAGTCCACGATCCGGATCAGGTTGCGCACCAGCGAGATAGCGAGGTTGATCGGCTGTCCATCGGCGCGCACGACCCGCAGCCGCTGCAGGCGCTTGCCGGGCGTCCTGCCACCCCAGGCCGTCTCGAATATCGGGAAGTAGGCCCACAGGACGAGGAACAACGCGATGAAGAAGAGGACGGGGGTCGCGCTCCCCGGCGAGCCGCTCGCGGTCGCGATCGACGTGAAGGCGAACAGGAACGCCCCCTGGATCGCGCCGTCGATGAGCGCGGCGATCATCCGCGAGCCGAGCCCGGCGAGGTCGACGTCGAGGACGACGGCCTCCGGGGTGACGACCGTTCGGTCGCCGAAGGGATCGCTCATGGGCCTAGACTCTTCCTCGCGTGGATATCGACACTTTCATCACCAAGTATCGCCCAGCGTGGGAGCGACTGGACGCCGCCGTCAAGCGGGGCTCGCGCCGGGTCGCGCGCGGCCTGGACGACGATCTGTCCGACCTCGTCAGCCTGTACCTGCAAGCGTCCTCCCACCTGGCGGAGGTACAGACCGTATACCGCGACCCGGCGCTCGAGGACTACCTCAACGCGCTCGTCGCGCGCGCCCACGCGGCGATCTACGCACCGCAGGCGCGCAGCGCTCGGGACGCGCTCAGCTTCTTCGGCCGGCGGTACCGCGCTGCGCTGCACCGGACCCTTCCCTACATCCTGGTGATCGCTGCGCTGTTGGTTGCCGTGACCGTGTCCTCGATGCTGTGGGTCGCGAACTCGCGCGAGGCGCAAGCGGGCCTGTTGCCCGGCTTCGCGCGGGAGGCCGTCGCCAGCGCGAGCGACGACCGCGTCATCACCGAGGCTCCGACGGGGCTTGCGGCGCAGATCCTGTTCAACAACGTCCAGGTGAGCTTCCTGGCTTTCGCGCTTGGGATCACGCTCGGCATCGGCACGATCTACGTGATCATCAACAACGGGCTGCTGCTCGGGTCGCTGGCCGGTGCGTTCGCCGTCGGCGGGAAGGCGAGCATCTTCTGGGCGCTCGTCATCCCGCACGGCGCGCTCGAGCTCATCGCGATCTGCATCGCCGGCGGCGCGGGCTTGCGCATCGGTTGGTCGCTGATCGATCCGCGAGATCGACCTCGACAGATCGCGCTGGTGGAGGAGACGCGGGACGCGGTGCTCGTTGTGCTGGGCGTGATCCCTGCGTTCCTTGTCGCGGCGGCGATCGAGGGCTACGTCACCGGGCGCGCCGGCGCGCCGCGCTGGTTCCAGATCACGCTCGGGCTCGTGATCGCGCTCGCCTACGTGGCGTTCCTCTTCGGCGGGCGCCGCTCCGCTACAGACGACCGTACGCCTTGACGCGCAGGTAGTGGTCGCACAGCGCCGCGCCGAGGGCTCCCGGGACGCGATCGACGACGGCGGCTCCCGCCAGGCGCAGCCGCGTCGCAGCCCGCTCGCGGCGCTCCAACGCATCGGCCGCCGCCGCCTGCTCGTAGGCCTGTTCCGACGTCGAGGGCACCCGCGACGCCATGTCGTCTACGGTCGGGTCGCGCACGGCACCCACCACGACGAGATGGTGGCGCAACAGAGCGGGGAGCGCGCCGGCGAGCGGTTCGATCACTGCTTCGTCGGCGAGGTCGGTGAGCAGTACCAGCATCGCGCGGGAGCGATGGCGCGCGAGCACCGAGCTGAACGCGCGCCGGTACGCCGGTGCCTCGAGTCGCGGCTCGACCGCATAGAGCGCGTCGAGGATGCGTCCGGGCTGAGCCCTTCCACCGCGGGCCGGCACTGAGGCGATCACCTCTCGCGCGAAGGCGGCCATCCCCACGTGATCGCCGGCACGGGCACCGATCTCGGCGACGGCGACGGCCGCATCGATCGCCTCCTCGAAGCGGGCGACGCCCGCGATCGTGCCGGCCATCGCCCGGCCGGCGTCCAGCAGGATCAGCACGGTCTGATCGCGCTCCTCACGCCAGACGTTCGAGATCGGCTTGGACGACCGCGCCGTCGCGCGCCAGTTGATGCGGCGGAACTCGTCGTCGCGGTGGTATTCGCGCAGGGAGTCGAACTCCGTTCCGCCGCCTCGGACGAGCGCCGAGCGCTGGCCCGAGGGCAGCGAGCGCGCCCGGTCGAGCAACGTCGTGACCCGCGAGCGGCTCGGTAACGGCGGATAGACCTTCACCTGGTCGTGGATCGACAGCGTCCGCTGGCGCCCGGCGAGCCCGAGCGGTCCGGCCGCCCGCACGGTGAGGGGCCCGATCGTGAACGCACCGCGGCGCCGGGGTTTGATTGCCGCGGTGAAGCTCACCCAGTTCCCCGCTCCGACGCGGGCGCGCTGGCGTAGCGGGGCTCGCCGGAACGACGGCGGCGTCGAATCGCGCACCTCCACGGTCACCGCGCGGCCCAGCGGATCGTGCACACGGATCGTGATGGTGGACTCCGCGTCCATCTTCAGGACCCCGGCCAGCTCGCGGGTCGGTTGCAATCGCGCCGGGTCGGGCGCGCGCAGCACGTCGGCCATCAGCGCGACGACCAGCACGGCGTTGGCGAGCGCGAAGCCCGGCCAGCCGGCGAACGCCGCAGCCACGCCGGCAACGGCGAAGGTGATCGCGGCGCGCGGCGCGAGGTACATCAGGAAGGGACCGCGACCCGCGCGACCAACGCCTCCAGGATCGAGTCGGCCGACCCGCCTTCGAGCTCGACCTCGGGCCGCAGCGCGATGCGGTGGCGCCAGGTCGAGGGAAGCAACGCTTTCACATCGTCGGGCGTTACGAAGTCGCGCCCGGACAGGTAGGCCCACGCCTTCGATGCGACCAGCAGCATCGCGGCACCACGGGGACTCACGCCCAACGCGAGGGATGGAGAGCGCCGCGTCTCCGCTGCCAGAGACACGACGTAGTCCATCAGCTCTTCGGACACAGTGACCGCGCGCGCCTGCGTGGTGCTCGCCGCGAGGTCCTTGCGCCCGGCGACCTTCTTGATGCCGAGCTTGGTGAGGTCGTGGGGATCCTTGCCCTCGTGGTGCATGCGGAGGACCTCGCGCTCCTCTGCCGCGTTGGGATACCCGACGCGGAGCTTGAACAGGAACCGGTCCAGCTGCGCCTCGGGCAG
>JBKJXT010000237.1:0-3857 GCA_046716205.1 Actinomycetota bacterium | reverse complement strand
GGCGCAAACCCCCCCGGGGCCAGCTGCTCCTCGTGCGTTAACGTGGTCAAACATGGCCAAGCAACACGGCTCCTGGTTTGGCGGGGGGGGCCTATATGGGCGCCGCGGGCCAAACGGCTTTCTAGCTCCTCGACCTCTTCGATCAAGGGGCGCGCGCCCGCGGCGATGAACGCTTCCTTCGCGAGCTCGAGCATCGCTCGTGCTTCCTCGACATCTCCGAACTCGGCGAGCGTGACCGCGAAGGCCGTACGCGCTTCCGCCTGGTCGACCGGCAATCCCAGCGGCTCGAGCAGGTTCAACGCACGGCTGTAGAGCGCGCGGGCTTCGCGGTGGTCGGCTTCGGCCGCTGCGACCGCCGCCCCGGCCAGCGCCGCGACCCCGGTGGTGTAGGGATCCTCCTCCTCCGCGTTGGCGAAGGCCGCCGCCGCCGCGGCGCGCGCGTCGCTGATGCGTCCCTGGCCGATCAACGCACCGACGAGGAGCCGGTCGATCTCGACCAACAGCGACGGAGCCCGCGTCCCCGCCAGGGTGCGCGCGAGCGCAAGGACGCGCTCGGCCTCGGCGTAGTCACCGCGCGCCAGCGCCAAGCGCGCCAGCACCGTCAGCGTCTGCATCTGCACGTTGCGGTTGGGCGTGCGTTCGAACCACGTCAACGCCTCCTCGCACAAGCGAGTCGCTTCTTCGCGGGGCCCGGTGTAGAACCGCACGTTCGCGAGGTACGCGGTGGCAACGGCCTGGGGCATCAGCGAGCCCTGCTCCGCCGCGAGCTCTGCGGCACGCGCGAACTCCGGCTCGGCGAGATCGAAGTGACCCATGTTGAACAGTGTGGAGGCCACGCGCATGTGCCCACCGACCTGCAGAGAAAGGTCGTCGAGTTCGCGCGCGATGGTGAGTGCTTCGCGGATCTCGTCGGAAGCTTGCTCGAGGTCACCGGTGACCGTCTTCACTTCGCTCGAGGCGAACAGGGCGCGAACGCGCAGGCGCAGATCACCGACCTGGTCCGCGAGCTTCGTCGCCTCATCGATGGCGCGCATCGCTTCGGCATGCTTGCCGGTGTGGACGTTGATCGCGATCCGATGGAGCAATGCGTTACACGTCAGGTCCGCGAGGTTGAACGCCCGCGCAGCTTCCTCGACCTGTTCGAGTTCCGCGGTCGCCGTCTCGAGATCACCGAGCAGCGTTCGCGTCTTGACGCGGTACACGCGAAGCCACATCGCGCTCTCGGGCATGTCGTCGCCGATGACGTCGAGCGCGCGCCGGTAGTACGCGTCGGCTTCTCGGACGCCCTCGCGCCCGTCGGCCTTCTGCCCGGCGCGCTTCAGTGCGTCGACCGCGGCGAGCACGGGTGCGTCGACGGCGCGCATCCCGACCTCGCGCGCCAGGTGACACGCCTGCTCGAGGTGGTATGCCACGATCTCGATGAGGTCGTTTCCGGTGCCGAGCCCGTCGATCCACTCCCCGCAGCGCCGGTGCAGATCCGCGCGCACGGTTTTCGGGATGCGCGCGTACGCCACGTCGCGCAGCAGCCCGTGGCGGAACTCGTATTCAGGTTCGCCGGCGAGCGAGGTCGTCGGAACAGGGAGCAGGATGTCGTGGTCGATGAGCGACTCGATCGTCGCCTCGACGTTGGCACCGCCGAGCTGTTTGATCGCCGACGGCCAGAAGCGCTGCCCGATCACCGCCGCGTTCCCCGCGACGCGCCTCTCCTCGGATCCGAGACGGTCGAGCCTCATGTCGATCAACGCTTGGATCGAATCGGGGATGGAGTCGTCGATGCCGGCGCGCGCGAGCTCTTCCAGGAACAGCGGGTTCCCACCCGATGCGGCGAGGAGCGCCACGTTGGTTTCGCCGCCGCCGGTCACGGCCGCAACCAGCTGCGCGCACGCCTCACCGTCGAGCGGACCCAGGTTCAACAGTCGCCGGTCGCGCCGAGGTTCCAGGATCTTGTGCTCGGTCGCCATGAGTTCGCTGCGTCCCGTTCCAAGGACCAGCAACGGCGCCTCCTGCCCCGAGATCAGGGAAGCGATGAGATCCAGCAGCGTCGGCTCTGCCCAGTGCAGGTCCTCGAAGACGACGATCAGCGGGGCGCGCACCGAGAGCAGTTCGAAGAGACGACGGATGCCCCAGTGGAGCTCGGATCGCTTGATGTCCGCGGCGCTGTAGGTGCCGCGCGGCGTTCGTGGCGCGCCGACGAGGTTCGCGACCGCCGTCGCGATCGTGCGCAGCTGGTCGAGGTCGTCGATGCCCAGCTCTTCCAACAACGCGCCGAGCTTGGTGGACACCGTGTCGGCGTCGTCGTCGTGCAGGATCGCCGCAGCGTCCTTGATGATCTGGGCAACCGGCCAGTACGTGATGCCGTCGCCGTAGGACAGGCACCCGCCGGTGAGGACGCGACCGGTGCGGCGCGCTCGCTCCAAGAAGCTCGTCGTGAGCCGCGTCTTGCCGATCCCCGGCGCGCCGACGACCAGCGCAAGGTGCGGTGCTCGTTCGGTCCGTACGAGCTCCCAGACCTCTTGCAGACGTGCGATCTCGACCTGGCGTCCGACGAAGGGCGTCCGGGCGTGCACTTCGCGGCGCGCACCCTTCACGTTCACGGCGCGCCACGCGCTTACCGGTTCGACCTTGCCCTTCGCAACGATCGGCGGGACCTCTTCGAGCTCGATCGCGTCGCCGATCCCTCGCGCGGTCAGCTCGCCGATCAACGTCTCGCCGCGCGACGCCGCACTCTGCAGGCGCGCCGCGGTGTTCACCGTGTCGCCGAGCACCGTGTACGCGCCTTGCGCGCCGACCGGCGCATAGATCGCCTCGCCGGTGTACACCCCGATGCTCAGCCCGAGGCCTGCGAAGTCCTCGCTGTGGTCGGAGACGTAGGTATGCATGTCGAGCGCGGCGCGCACGGCGCGCTCGGGGTCGTCCTCGTGACGCGCCGGCGCGCCGAAGATCGCCATGACGCAGTCGCCGATGACCTTGTCGACCGTTCCGCCGTATCGATTGACGATCTCGCCGAGCCGCGTCGCCGTCTCGTTCGCGACGGCGCCGACAGTTTCAGGATCGACGGTCTCCGAGAACGACGTGAAACCCGACAGGTCGGCGAACAGAACGCTCACCGTTCGGCGCTCGCCCGAGTCCAGTGTCATCCGCGCGCCGCACTCCATGCAGAACTTCGCGAGTTCGGGCATGCGTTCGCCGCACGAAGGACAGATCGCGAGGTTGTCCTGCTCCAACTCAAACATCTAGTGGCCCCACACGTCCGCGTTCTCATTCTCGTGCAGGCGCACAGCTTGCTCGGGAGTTTGGTCACCGGCGCGGCCCGCGGCACCGAGCATCTTGGATGCGGTGGGATCCTCGGCGGCGCGCTTCCGGAACTCGCGCACCGTGTAGCCGGTCAGGCGCACATCCGTGCGTGCGCGCGCCGTCGCGGTCCGCGGAAATCCCAGCATCGGGCCCAGCTCACCGAAGTAGACGCCCCGACCGTTGGTCGCGAGCAACTCCTCGGTCCCGTCGGGGCGCTTGCGGATGATGTCGACCTCGCCGTGCTCGATGAAGTAGATCAGGTCGCCGCGCGAGCCCTGCTCGAACAGCACGTCCCCGGGCGCAAGCACCACGTTCTCGGGCGGACGGTTCAGGCCCGAGAACCGCGGTGCGAGCTCGATCACACGATCCGCGAGTGGCACCATGCGTTCGTCGTGCGTCGCAACGATCACGAGCTTGCCGGGACTGGCCAACTGTCGGATCAGCGTCAGCAGTCCCTCGACCTGAACGTAGTCGAGGTGAGCCGTCGGTTCGTCGGCCACGATCAGCGGCGGGTCGTGCGCGAGGCCACGCGCGATCGCGACGCGCTGTTGCTGACCGCCGGA
>JBKJXT010000236.1:0-8589 GCA_046716205.1 Actinomycetota bacterium | reverse complement strand
AAGGGTTTCTGCTGGTCAGAGGTTGACTCTTCGGGCGCGCCCGTGGTGGGGCCGCGTGAGGATGCCTTTGCGGCGCGCTCCGCGGATGTCACTATGGTCGCCGCGTCACGCCCAGCTGCCCTGGTCCTTTCTTCTTGCTTGGTCGGGGGGAACTCCTAGACTCTGCCTGCATGGGCAATCGAGAAGGCGACATCAGAGCACTGACTGAGCGCGTGCTGAATTCGACATCGGGACGCACGCCGCAGTCTCTCAGGCGTGCCTACTCAAGCTTGTTGGAGGTCATCGGACAGGACCAAGAGCTGAGAAGTCTCGTGTCGAGAAACGGCGATGTCCTTGGTGCCGCGTACGAACGCATCGTTCCCAGCAGCTTCCGTCGCTCTAAAGGCCAGTTCTTCACTCCTTCATGGGCGGCCGACTTGATGGGCAAGTGGATTCTGCGCGGTGAGCCAACCACGGTCCTGGACCCCGGCGTCGGATCGGGAGCTCTTCTCTTGCGTCTTGCGCAACATGATCGACAGAGACGCGTTCGGCTTCATGGCATCGACTCCGACGAACTCGCGACAAGGATCGCAAGAGCAAACTTCGAGTTGCGAGGCTTCCGGGCAAGCTTGACGAAGGCCGACTTCCTGACGGATGACCTGCAATCGCGCGCGCCCGATGGAGTCATCTGCAATCCACCGTACGGAAGACACCAAGATATGTCGTCTCCGCGGAAAGAGTCCGTTCTCGCCTCCCTGCGTCGCAGCACTGGTGTCGATTTCAATGGACGCACTGGCCCTGCAGCCTTCTTCCTCGCGCGGGCTCTTCATGTTTCTTCGCCAAACGCCCGGCTCGCGTTCATTACGCCTTCCGGATGGTTGGATGCGAACTATGGGGTCGCAATCAAGAGCTATCTCTTGGATCACGCCTACGTCGAGTCAATCGTACTGCTGGCAGACGATCATCTCTTCTTTGATGGAGTCCTAACCACGTCTTCGGTCACCCTCATCCGGAAGGGGACAGCACCGCCAGGGCATGAGACGACGCTGATCAGGCTTGGCCGCAAATTGCCTCCCGTCGGACAGGTTATCGCCGCCGTGCATGGTCGTGGGCCATTGGAGACGGTGCATCTCACTGTTGGGCGAGACTGGCGAATGCATTCAAGGGACACCAGCGCACCAAATGCTCCGTTGTCTGACTTCGCTTCTGTCCGTCGCGGCATCGCTACCGGAAACAACGCCTTTTTCGCTTTGACTGAGGAAGACCGCAAAGCACATGGACTCCGACAGGCGTCCTACCTGGTTCCTTGCATCACATCGCCCAAGCTCTTTCCATCAGACCTGATAACCCACTGGACGCTAAAGAAATTGCCTGATAACACGAAGCGCTGGCTTCTGAGATGTGAGGATCCCAGAGCGGAATCGTCAGACTCGCCACTCGGACGCTACCTACGTTGGGGCGTCAGAGAGATGGAAGCCGATAACAGCTATCTAGCTCGAAGCCGATCGCTTTGGTACGCGCTCGATCGCCGCGGACCTTGCCCGATTCTCTTCCCATGTTTCCAACGGGGTGCCCCTCGTTTTGTTCGCAACAGAACGAGCGCTCTCCCCTTAAATAACTGGCTCATTATCGAGCCGCGTAAGGGTGTCAATGCTGATTTGTTGTACGAGCTGCTCAGTTCTAAGGACGTTACGGCAAGGCTCCTTCAGAGACGTCGGGTTTACGGGGGCGGACTTTGGAAGCTGGAGCCTCGAGAGCTGGCCGCACTTGACCTTGGCGAAGAGGCTTGGCGCAAACTTCGTTTGCATCCGCCCTCGACCAGAAGGTAGGGGTTGTCCATGACTACCAGCAAGGCTCGAGAGAAACGCATCGCAGATGCACTTCATGCCTATTCCGAGAAAGCTGGCCCAAAAGAGACTCTCACCCTGGAGTGGCGCGGCGGGCATCAGGAGGTGCTCCCAGTGATAGAACTTCCGCTCGATACGCTGCTCTTGTACTCGCACAGTCATCGTTTTCGTGCTCAACTCGAGGGCCACCCCGACAAGGATGTCGTCCACAGCGATCCATGGGGAGATGATGCGCAGCGAATCGTTGGCGACTTGTTAAAGACAGCCCATCGTGACTTTGATGCGCTCAAGGCAAATCTTCGCGACGAAGGACAGCGTGATGCGGGGATTGCGACCCGGCAAGGAATCCTTATCAACGCGAACTCGCGGACCGTCGCGTTGCGGGAGCTGGAGCAAGACGTCGGTGGAAAGAGATGGCTTCGAGTCGCGATTCTGCCTGCCGACGTCGACGAGAGAGAGCTTGCTGAGCTGGAGCTGCGTCTTCAGGTTCAAAAGGAGCTCAAGGATCCATACACCCTAACCAACGAGCTGTTGTTCATCGAAGACTTGACCCGGAATTATGGCGAGTCGTCGGAGCAAATCGCGCTGGATCTTCGATGGGCAACCAATGAACCAAGGAGTCGAAAGAAGTGGGCCGCCGAAGTCGAGCAGCGCCTGAGGATCCTATCGCTTATTCGCGAGATGCAGGACATACCGTCTGACCCGATTCCCTTGACATTCTTTGACGACAAGCTTGAGCAATTGAAGGCGCTTGAGAACAAGTACACGGCGATGATCAGAGAAGATCCCGACGGGGCAAGGGCGTTTCGTGACAACTGGCTTTGCACCGCACGAGCTGGCTCATCGAGCGTTCACGACTTGCGGGCAGTTGATCAAGACTTTGTTGAGGATTTCTTGCGTCCGCGATTGGAAGAGGATCCGCTCATTGGCAAGTACGTTGGCGATCTCTTGGCTCCCGTCAAAGAGCGGGGCCGCAAGGATCCGCCAGGTGTCGCCCTGCTGGATCCCGGCGGGCCGGGAACTCAAGCGAGAGTAGGCGTTCGACGCGTCCTTGATGTCTTTTCCTCCGACGCAAAGGTGAGCTTCCACTTGCCAGATGGAAAGAGGATGACGTTCAACGCAGTGGATGTTCAGGGCGCTGTCCGGATGGCGACCAAGGCCGCGATTCAAGATTTCAAGGCCGAAGGTAGGACGCGCAATCGCCTAGACGAACCAATCGCCTTGGTCAGGGAAGCCGTCGGTCGCCTCAAGAAGGCAAAGACGAAATACAACGATGTCGCTAAGGGTCTCGGGCAGGGTCGCCGCGGCAAGTTTGAGTATCAGGTCGCTCAGGCGAAGAAGGCAGTTGCCGAGCTCGACAAGCTCCTCCAGAAGGCTGCGACGACACCAAGCAAGAAACGACCGAAGTGAGCGAACTGTTGTGGAGACCGCATACCTAGAGATCGCCATTGCCGGGTCGCCACCGATGGCACAGTTTTCCCGATCGCCTGAGGTCCCGGACGACTTGTGGTATGCAATTCCGGTTAACCTGGGACCAGGTGTAACGAAGTCTCCTTCAGAGCATTTCAACGTTCCGATTGAACGCCTTCTCTCGGGACGCCGGTGGTTGAGCGATGCGTGTCGACGACACGATGTCGGAGTTCGACTCGACGAAGCGACAAGCTCTTTCCTTGAGCGGGCTCACTCCGAGCAGAATGTCGTTAGATCCCTTCTTGGCGGCGGCGCGGCAAAGGCGCCCGCGGTCCGTCACACCGCCCGCGCCGGCGGCAGGTTCACACGACGACTCATGCCGTTCCAGGAGCGAGATCTGGCGAAGCTTCTCACGCTCGACCATGGCGCTAACTTTTCCGTCCCCGGCGCCGGGAAGACTACGGTCACCTACGCACTTTACGAGGCCGAGAAGAGCCGAGGCCGAGTGGAGCGCCTCATTGTTGTGGCTCCACTTTCAGCTTTCGATGCATGGGAACAAGAAGTCAATGAGTGCTTTCGATCGCCACCGGAAGTTGTGCGCTTCGATTCTGGTCGGCTCGATGCTGAGGTCCTCTTGGTTACCTACCAGAGGTTAGCGTCGGCACGGAGTGTGCTCGCTGAAAGCATGCTGAAAACACCGACTCATCTCGTTCTCGATGAAGCGCACCGAATGAAGCGAGGCCGGATTGGAGAGTGGGGAAACATCTGCCTGGATCTCGCTCACCTCGCCGTGCGACGCGACATCCTTTCTGGGACGCCTGCTCCCCACAGTCCCCGTGATTTCGTCGCTCTGACGGACTTCGTTTGGCCTGGGCAAGCACGAACAATCCTTCCTGGGGACGCACTACGGCGAGACCCACCCGATGATGCCATGGTCAGAGTCAACGAGGCTCTTCATCCATTGTACGTTCGAACGACTAAAAGCGAATTGGCACTTGAGCCGCCCGTGCTCCGCGTCGAGATGGTGAGGCAAGGCAAACTTCAGAGCGACATCTACGACGCCCTTCGCAATCGCTACGGCGGGATGTTCGACATGACCAGAAGCGATGCTGCGATCTTTGCTCAGATGGGAGAAGTCACCATGTATCTGCTGGAGGCAGCAACCAATCCGGGCCTCCTTGATCGTAAGACACCGAGCGAGTCCTTCATGCCGCTTCGTTACCCACCGCTTGCGATACCTCCCGGCTCTCATCTCGCCGACCTGATAGCCAGCTACACGCACCACGAAATTCCACCCAAGTTTGAGAAACTAGCCTTCATCGTCGAGGAAAACGCAAAGGCGAGAAAGAAGACCCTGGTTTGGTCAAACTTCGTCGAAAACCTCCTTTCTCTGGAACGGACTTTCGCCCGGCTCCAACCCGCACTTGTTTATGGTGGGATACCGAGCAAGTCTCTTGCCGAGGTTGGCGGTGCACGAACCAGAGAATCCGAGCTAGAGCGGTTCCGCGCCGATGAGAGATGCATGGTGCTCTTGGCCAACCCGGCGGCGACCGCTGAGGGAATTAGCTTGCATGAGACGTGTCACGATGCAATCTACTTGGACAGAACCTTTAACGCGGGCCAATATCTCCAGAGTATTGACCGAATCCATCGACTGGGCTTGCCTTCGGGCACCATCACGACCATCACGTTCCTTCTAACGGAAGGATCGATCGACGAGGCCGTCGATGCTCGCGTTCGTCTTAAAGCTGAACGCCTCGCACAGATGCTTGACGATCCCGACCTCGTAACGATGGCCCTGCCGGACGATGAAGACTACGGCGAGGTGCTGGACGATCTGGGAGACTTGGAAGTTCTTTTCTCGCACCTGGCCGGCGATAATGATTGATGGCAAGAACCCAAGTTGGGGTCTTGCATCTGGGGTTCCCTCACTACACATCCTTCAATCGGCTCTTCGAACCGCTCATCTCATCGACTCGAAAGGTTCGACACGACGCGCAGCACGCGATGCCTACTTAGGGGATCCGAGCGAAGGAATCTTCAATCACCAGGATCTCAGACGTGGCGAAGATCTCTTGATCGACACAGGACTAGTCGAAGAGCGAGCTGACGTTCTATATCCGACGACTGAATTGAACGACCTTGTTCACAGTGACCCGCTAGACGCCCACCTCGCCCTCGTCGCTCTTGCCCTCACACGGGTGAGTCCACCTTGGCTCCTTGAGACGGTACCGATCTTCTCCGCATTGCCCGACGGCGCGCGCACCGTCCTTGAGGAACTTGTTCCAGACCCGGAGCGTCGGGAGGCTTTCCTGATCGCGGTGGCGTCTGACACGATGTCCGACCGCTCTCGGCTGGGAGAAATGGGTGAGAAGCTTGTAGTTGAGGTCGCACGCGATGAACTTCTCGGCTTCGGCAGGCCGGAACTCGCCGACAGGGTGAGAAGGGTCAGCCTCTACACGGACACGCTTGGATACGACGTTACTGCCCCGTTGATCGCCGGCGGCTCCCGACGCCTGGAGGTCAAGACGACACGACGTGAGGTCAACGAGGCTTGCGTCTTCTACGTCTCTCGTAACGAGATCGACGTAGGCCTGCGTGATGGTAGTTGGGCCCTAGTAGTCTGCCGAGAGGAGCTGGGTACGGTTCAGATTGTTGGTTGGTGTCGGGGGCCGACGCTCGCACCCTACCTTCCGGCCGATTCGGTCGCCAGCTACTGGACCGAGGTTCGTCTCGTTGTTCCACGGCATGTGTTTCTAGGTGGCATACCCCCGGCGATATGAGATAGTCCGCATTCCTAAGTGTCCAGAGCGCCCAATTGACGTGACCGAAGAGGCAGAGCCTTGTGACTCACAAACGGGACCCGTCAAAGTTCTCGATTCCGATGACCGTTCCCACAAGAGCATCGAACTCGTCCCGGTTGAACTCCGTAAGCTTTTGCCGGAGCATCTCCTTTCTCCCCGCATCGACGGTGCGCCGGTGCTCTTGGTGGAGCCACTCCGCTTTCAAGCCGGCGCGTATGCGGCTCAGCCGCGGAATCGCGGAGTATTCAGCGACCTCCTTGAGGCTAAGTCCGGGGATGGGGGGAGGCTACCCCGACAGCGAAACAGCGCAAGCAGCTCATCGGCTAGCCTCCAAACACCTATCGCCCCAACAGGCGCTCCAGATCAATCAAGCCTTCAGCGAACTCGTCGCAGATCTCCTCGACCTGGCTCGCAGCTGCGTCCATCTCCTTCTTCGTTCGGGTGCAGAACGCCTTGAAACCGCTTCGTTTCTTGAGAATGAGAGTGAGTTTGTCGACCAGCGCAAGCGCCGAAGGGACATCCGCAGCGCCACCAAGGATCGCGTGCTGACGTAAGATCGCGAGACGAGCCCACATGATTGCGAGTTGGACCGCATGCTCATCAGGTTCGCGTTTGTCGAGCACCGCGATCGCTTTGTTGCCGAAGGCTTTGAACGGGCTCTTGATCGGCGCCTTGTTCTGGTCAGAGAAGACGATCACCCCAGCCGCCGCGTCTCTGTTTTTCATTGCGCGGTCAAGCTCGGCGTGCGCCTCGCGAAGGCTCAATTTCGTATCCTTCGCTTCGAGGACCAGCCGGGCTTCGTGTTTTGGAGTCTCGTCTGGATTCAGCGTGACCAGGACATCGCCAGAGAGACGCCCCCTGCCGCCTGTGGTCGCGCCAACTAGTTCGACGGTATCTCCGTGCAGGCCGAGGAAGCTGCTCGTCACATCAAAGACCAGGTCTTCGAAGCGTTTGCCCTTGACCGCGGTCAAGTCAAAGACCTTCGCTTCCCCCTGCCCGCTCGCCACCTGCGCCTGAAGAGCGCTGACCGCGAGACGCATCTGGCTCATCTCTTCAGCGACCTCATGCCGAAGCCGAGCAAGCGGACTGTCCTCGCTGCGAGGATCGACGACGTTTCTGATCAACTTCGTTTGCTCGCTCGCGATTCTCGCGAACAAGGATTCGAACTTCGAGAGCACGCTCTCTTTGCTCTTCGGGTCGAACGTTTCCCCCAAGTTCGCTTCTAGCTCCTCGTGCCAACCCTGAAGGAACTTCCGCACCTCACCCTGTTCAGGGTCAAACAAGCGAGCTGTTGTCCCTTCGATGCGCTGAACGACCTGGAGCGTTGTCGCGTCGAGGCGCCGTTCGAAGTCCGTGAATCGGCGATCCACAAACGCCGTATCCAAGGAGCCGGGCACGGCCCTGAGGGCAACCGCGCCCACGCGGAGGCACCGACGTATCGCATCTTCGGCAACGTCTTCCAGGCGGGCGAAGCCGACCACGTCGGGATCCCGCTCCCGCAACTCTGAAATGACGAGCTCATCCCCTTCGATGTAAACAGTCTGGCGTGGTTCGGACATCTGGACCGCCATGGATCTCCTCCTGTTCGCTTCCGCTGCGACGTGGAGATCATTAAGCCATGGGGGCCTGGACGAAAAGCGGGCACACCTCGCGGGGTTCTAAAATGCGCCATGCCTCGAAGCCGGGAGCCCAGTCAAGCCGATCAGGAGATAATCAGATCGCTCGAAGAGCGTGGCATTCGGGTTACTCCCTCTCAGCTCGAGCGCTATCGATCCCTGGGCCTAATGCCCCGCACGTCTCGGCGAGGATTGGGGCGAGGGGCCGGCTCGGCATCGGCTTACCCCCACGGGACCGTCGACCTCGTCGAAGAGATTCTTAAGGAGATGCGCCAGGGCCGAAACTCAAATCTTGCTGCTCTCTCCCTGTTCGTGCGCGGTCATCAGGTTCAAGAGTTTGCCGTGCGCCGCGCGTTTGTGTGGGCGATAGGACGCAGCAATCGCAGTCGGCGAGAGGCGCCAGTCACCGATCCAGACGCGGTCTTTGCCGAGGCAGAGAGAGTGGCTCGAAGGGAAGTCAACCGGGGTGAGGTTTTCCTAACTCCATATCCGTTTGACGGCGAGTCGAAGGCAAGCAGAGCGCAGCGAAAGGAGCGTCTCGCAGATATGCGTTTCGTCGCCGAATGGGGTGAAATCATCAAGCGGCTGGGCCACGATCAACTCACGGAAGAAGTCCTGAGCCTGATCTTTCAGAAGATCGCCGCTCTCGACTCGGCAGAAGCTGATGAGATGTCGGCGGCGGTCTTCCGCGAGGGGCGCGAGGGCCTACCCGTAACCGATTCCGTGTTGAAGGATGCGCAAGGGTCGTACCTTGAGTGGTTGGACGACCTGGCGCTCGATGAGCTTCGAGATGCCTTCCAGCTCGCGGGACGGATTGCAGGCACTCATGGGATGCTCACGCTCGTCGCCGGCGGCATCGGCGATGCGAGAGATCTCGTTGAACGCATCGATTCGACGCCTTGGCTCGCGATGCTCCGCATGATGCTTCCCGGT
>JBKJXT010000235.1:0-6196 GCA_046716205.1 Actinomycetota bacterium | reverse complement strand
GGGCTCGCCGGTGTCCCAGTCCCCGTCACCGTTGAGGTCCTCGAACTTGCTGCCAGACTTCGTCGCGACCTGGTAGTTGCCGAAGTCGTTGTTCGCGTGGGTCGCGCCACTTGTCATCGTGAGCGAGTAGCCCAGACCGTCGCCGTGCGTCGTGCACGCGGTGATCCCCGCGCCCTCAGCACCCGGCATCGACTGCGTCCATCCGGCCTTCAGATCCTCGCAGACCTTGTAGGTGCCCGGCGGAACGCTGAACGAGTACGCGCCGGCTGAGTCGGTCGTGTCCGTCTCGTGGACGGCGACACCCGTGCCGGTCGTTCCCCAGATGTGGATCGTCCAGTCCGACAACGTCGGCTCGCCGGCGTCGCGCGTCCCATCGCCATCGCTGTCATTGAACTTGATACCGAACTTCGTCCCGTTCTGGAAGTTGCCGAAGTCGTTGTCTGCGTGGACGCCGTTCGACGTCATCTCGACGTCGTAGCAGCCGTCGCCGCCGGGCATCGACTGCGTCCAGCCGGACTGCTGCACCTCACAGACCTCGTAGTTGCCCGGCGGAACCTCGAACGAGTAGTTCCCGTCGGCGTCGGTGACCTCGGTCACGTCAACCGCGTCGCCGAGTCCTGTCTCGCCTTCCAGCGTGATCGTCCAACCCGCGAGCAGAGGCTCGCCGGTGTTCTTCACGCCGTTGCCGTTGAGGTCGTGGAACTTGACGCCCGACTTCGTTCCCTCGCGGTAGTTACCGAAGTCGTTGTTCCCGTCATGTTCCAAGGGATCGAGCACGATCGTGTAGCCCGTCCCGCCGTCGTGTGAGCCGCACACGCTGCCGCTCGCCGGGAGAGACTGGGACCAATCCGTCCGCTGTTCTTCGCAGACCACGTACGTGCCGGGCTCCAGGTTGTCGAATTCGTAGTAGCCGTCGGCATCGGTGGTGTCGGTCAGGTGCAGACCCTCACCGTCGAGATAGATCGTCCAGCCCTCGATCGGCGGTTCGCCGGTGTCCCAATCTCCGTCGCCGTTGAGGTCCTCGAACTTGTGGCCAGACAGGCCGGCGCACGTGTCGAGGTTGCCGAAGGCGAAGTCCTTCAGCTGTGCCGTCGGCTCCTGCGACGAGCGGGTCTCGGCGAGGAAGCTCGAGAAGCACGGCGGGTTATCGCCGAACAGCGAGCTGTCGGACAACTCGATCCCACCCTCGAAGAAGGTGCGCGCGGGGAATGCGCCAGGTGAGCCGATGTTCGGCTTCGGCGCGTAAGGCCACGGCGCGGGGGTGCCGTCAGCCGGATTCACCCGCGCGCAGATCGGGTCACTCGCGCTCGCGGTCGCGCAGTCGCCCCCGGTCCCCAGCAACGTCAGGCCGCTTCCGTTCCATGTGTAGACCTTGACGCTCGCGACGACTCCGCCGTTGGTGAAGTCGGCCACGATGAAGACGTCGTTGACCTGGTGCGTACCGCTGAACGAACCGTCCGCGAGCGGTGCCACGTCGTCCTGGAAGAACCAGAATCCGATCGTGGCGTCACCGTCGTTGGAGTAGCGGTCGGCGCCGAAGTAGATGAGCAGGTCGCCGTTTGACTCAATGGCGTACGCATACGCGTTGGTGATCTCGTCCTTGTCGGGCGCGACGTCGGTGTCGCTGTGAGCCCAGTCCGAGATGTCGTTGACGTCCTTCGATCCGCCGCCCTTGAAGTAGGTGTCGTCGCCGCTGTCGACCCCGTCGGCGACGAACGCCACGTTTGACGCGCTCGATTGCCAGATCGAGCTCCAGTCCACACCGCCGCCTGTGGCGTCGGTCGCGTTCCCGTCGAGCTCGAACAGCCCATTGTCGTGCACCGCAAGTGCAGGTGCACCCGTGACCGCCACAGAAATGGCAGCTACGAGCGCACAGATAGTAAAGCGCCTTATCAACGACATCCCAATCACCGCTCCTCGATCGAGGTGGTGAGAGAGGTGGATCGCGCCGGCCCCCGCCGCGCATCCGCCCATCCCTGCCATCTCCCCCGTCCTCTCCCCAGAAGACGACGGGCCTTCATCCCACGCTCGGTGGTACTGAAGCCCCGCGCACGTATGGTCCCTCGTCACAGTCCGCGTTGAAATAGGCAACTAGAACTATTTCATTAGTGCGGAGTGGTGGTGTGCGAGCTACGCGATGGCGTCGAAACCGGTGTAAGTACGGAGAACTTCGGGCACAACCACCGAACCGTCCTCGCGCTGGAAGTTCTCGAGGATGGCTGCGACGTGCCTGCTGGATGTCACCGCAGTGCCATTCAATGTATGCACGAATGTAGTGCCTTTGTCGGCTTTGATCCTGCAGTTAAGGCGGCGCGCCTGGTAGTCCGTCGTGTTGGAGCAGGACGTTATCTCGCGGTACTTGCCCTGCGCTGGGAACCAGACCTCGCAGTCGTAGGTCTTCGCACTGGGCGCGCCCAGATCGCCGGTGCACAGCGCGACGACGCGATACGGCAGCCCCAGCGCGGTGAGGATCTCTTCTTCGATCGCGAGCATCCGCTCGTGTTCTTCCCACGACTGGTCCGCTGTCGTGAAGACGAACATCTCTACCTTCTCGAACTGATGGTTACGGAAGATGCCGCGAGTGTCCTTCCCCAGCGCGCCCGCTTCGCGCCGGAAGCACGCAGATTGACCGACGTACCGCAGGGGGAGCGCGGACGCATCCAAGATCTCACCCATGTGGAGCGCGGCGAGCGGCACCTCGGCCGTCCCGACCAGGTACAGCTCATCGGCCGGCAAGCGATAGATCTGATCCTCGCCCGCGGGGATGAAGCCCGTCCCTTCCATCGCCTCGCGCCGAACGAGCACGGGGGGCAGCACCGGGGTGTGGCCGTGCTTGGCGACCGTCTCGATCGCGAACCGCGACAGCGCCATCCACAGCAGCATCCCCTTGCCCTTGAGAACGCTGAACCGCGAGCCGCTCATGCGCGCGCCGCGCTCCATATCGATGACGTCGAGGGCCTCGCCGATGTCGAGGTGGTCGCGCGCCTCGAAGTCAAAGGACGGCGGCGCGCCGTGCTCGCGCACGACCACGTTGTCCTCCTCTGTCACGCCGTCGGGCACCGACTCGTGCGGCACGTTCGGGATGTTCAGCAGCAGGTTGTTGAGCGCGCTCGCCGACTCAGCTTGGAGCCGCTCGAGGTCGGCGATCTCACTGCTCAAACCTTTCAGGCGCGCCAGCAGCGCCCGCTTCTCGTCTCCCTTCAGCGTGGCGACATCTCGCCCGGCCACCTTCTGTTCGCTCCGCGCCTCGTCGAGCCGTGTTTGGGCCGCGCGCCGCTGGATGTCGAGGTCGACCACCTCGTGGATCGCGTTCTCGGGCACGCCGCGGCGCGCGAGCGCTTTCGCGACCGCCTCGGCGTCTTCTCTGATCAGTCGTAGATCAAGCATGAGTGGCGGCAGGATAGGAGCCGAGCACCTTCACCTCGAGGATCTTCGTACGCAGCGATTCGATGGCGTACCGTACCGGCGGTTCGTCGGCGTGGCCTTCCATATCGATGAAGAAGCAATACTCGCCCAGCCGCTCCTTGGTCGGGCGCGACTCCAGCTTGGTCAGGTTGATCTGCCGGTCGCTGAACTCGTGCAGGATCGCGAGCAGCGAGCCGGGGCGGTCCTTCTCGATGAAACACACCAGGCTGGTCTTGTCTGTGCCGGTCGCCGCCGGACGTCCGTGCCCCACCAACACGAACCGCGTCGTGTTCTCCACGCGATCCTCGATGTCTGCCTCCAGCACCTGCAGCCCGTACAGCTGCGCCGCCAGCGGCGTGCCGATCGCAGCCCACGCCTCCAACGGCCCGCGGTCGGCGACGAGCTGCGCGGCTTCGGCGGTCGAATTCGCGGCGCGCACTGCGGCGTCGGGCAGCATGCGCGCCAGGTAGTCGCGGCACTGCGCGGTCGCATGCGGGTGAGAGACGACGGTGCGCACCTGCGCCATCGTGATGCCGGGGCGCGCGAGCAACGCGTGGCGGATCGGGCGGATGACCTCCGCGGTGATCTGCACGGCTTCGGTCCCGAAGGCGAGCGTGTCGATGGTGACGTTGACCGATCCCTCGATCGAGTTCTCGATCGGTACCAGGCCTGCGTCGGCGTCGCCGGACTCGACGGCGCGCACGACCTCGGGAACCGACGACAGTGGGACCAGATCGGCGCCCTGGGACTGGGGCAACGTGAGGAGCGCCTCCTCGGTGAAGGTCCCGGGCGGACCGAGGTAGGCGAGGCGCGTCATGGGCCGACCACCGCGACGCGCGTCATCGGCGCACCGCCCCCAGCGCGCGCCGGATGGCCTCTTCCTCTTCGCCGGACAGGTTGTAGCGGCTCGCCCCCCGCTCGACCGGCTTCGCGTACACGCGGCTGTCGGTCCGCCCGGCGATCGATGACAGGACGAGCCCGTTGCCCTCCCCGTCCAGCAGCGCGGCCGCGAACGACATCTTGCCGCCCATGTCCTCGAAGGCGTCGAAGCGCACCATGCCGACGCGCTGAACGGCATGGGCCATCACGTCCCGGAGCTCGCTCAGATCGACATCGTCGGCCACCGGCTCCGACGCCGAGCCGTTGACCGCGGCGGCCGCACGGCGCAGCGCGGCACCCCGCCGGAAGCGGCGCAACCGGCGCGAAAGCACCGCGCCGTAAGCCAACGCCAGCACGGCGACGCCCAGCGCGGCAAGCGCGACGATAGAAAGAGCACTCTGACTGAGGGTCACGACGACGGCTAGGATATCGCCCGCCATGGAGCAGGGTTCCCCGGAGGGCATCGCAGACCTCGGCTTCGCGCGCCTGGACACGCATCGCGAGGCGCGCACCGGCCTGGCCGAGGTCATCTGGTGTCCGGGAAAGACCCCCGAACAGATCCGCGCGATCGGTGCCGAGCTGCTGCGCCATGAGGATGGTCCGGTGCTCGCCACGCGCGCGGATCCCGCGAGCTTCGAGGCGGTGCGCGATCTGGCACCGGACGTTCACTACGACACCGTCGGGCGGGTGATCGTACTCCGCGGCGCGCCCGAGGGTGCGCCGCTCGGCCACGTCGGAGTGATCACGGCCGGGACGGCGGACCTCCCGGTCGCACAGGAGGCGCTCACCGTCGCCGAGGCGCTCGGCTGCAAGGCGACCCGGATAGCCGACATCGGGGTGGCCGGGTTGCACCGCGCGATCGCCGCCGCCGAGGAGCTTCGCGCGCCCGACCTTCTGATCGTGGTCGCCGGGATGGAAGGCGCGCTGCCGTCGGTGGTTGCCGGGCTCGTCGCTTCGCCGGTGATCGCAGTGCCCACGAGCGTCGGCTACGGCGCGTCGTTCGGCGGGATGGCGGCGCTGCTGACGATGCTCAACTCGTGCGCGCCGGGCATCGCCGTGGTCAACATCGACAACGGGTTCGGCGCCGCGGTGCTGGCCGCGCGCATCCTCCGCACGAAGGACGGGCAACGATGACGACCATCGCGTACTTCGATTGCTTCAGCGGGATCGCCGGCGACATGACGCTCGCGTCGCTGCTGGACGCGGGCGTGCCGCTCGAGGTGATCGAGGTGCCGCTGTCGAAGCTGCCGATCGAAGGCTTCGAGCTCGACGTGATGCGCGTCGAGAGGATGGGGATCTCGGCAACACACGTGAAGGTCCGCGGCGAGAACACCGCTGTCTTCCGCAACTACTTCAGCGTACGGTCGCTGATCGAGCAAGCGGAACTCCCGCCGCGGGCGCGCGAGCTGGCACTGACGATCTATCGCAAGCTCGGTGAGGCCGAGGCGACGGTGCACGGCAAGGACGTCGCGCACGTACCGTTCCACGAGCTCGGCTCGGCCGACACGATCGTCGATGTGGTCGGCGTGGCGCTGGGGCTCGACCATCTCAACGTCACCGAGGTCTACGCGTCGCCGGTGGCCACCGGCATGGGCATGATGCGCACCGAGCACGGGATGACGCCGATCCCCGGCCCTGCGGTGATGGAGCTGCTGAAGGGCGCGCCCGTGTACTCGCAAGGCATCCCCTACGAGCTGGTGACGCCGACGGGCGCGGCGATCCTCGCCGCGACGGTCAAGCGGTGGGGCGACATGCCTGCGATGCGCACAGCGCTGGTCGGCTACGGCGCGGGGTCGCGCGAACTGGAGATCCCCAACGTCGTGCGGATCCTGGTCGGTGAGCCGGCGCTCGAGGACGAACTGTTCGGGCCGGTGCCGGCGATCATGCTCGAGACCAACATCGACGACATGAA
>JBKJXT010000234.1:0-2604 GCA_046716205.1 Actinomycetota bacterium | reverse complement strand
GGAGACCTGTCACGACGACGGTCCCAAGCGGGACAAGACGCAGATGAACTTCCACGACGACGCCGGCACGCCCGACCAGTTGACCGGGCGCGACGCGATCTTCGGTGCGGTGCTCGCGGCGGCCGGCAAGTCCGGTGCGGCGCCGCTGTATCCGGAAGGTCCGCACTGCAACACGCGGGGGCTGACCAAGCTCGGCGAGTACGCCGTGCAGCGGATGATGGACAAGGGGATGATCTTCGACCCCGACCACATGAGCTCTGCGGCCCGCGAGGCGGCCATGTCGATGCTGGAGGCCACGAACTACTCCGGCGTCATCTCCAGCCATGGCTGGGCCGACGACACCGTGTACCAGCGGGTGCTCGAGCTCGGCGGCGTCGTCACGCCGCACGCAGGCGGGTCAAGCTCGTTCGTTGGGAAATGGAACAAGACGAAGTCGATGGCCGACGACCGGTTCCTGTTCGGCCTCGGGTTCGGCTCAGACGTGAACGGATTCAGCAAACAGGGCGCAGCGCGTGGCGCGAACGCGGCGAACAAGGTGGAGTATCCCTTCACCGGGTTCGGCGGCGCGGTGTTCGGGCAGCAACGCAGCGGCTCGCGCGCTTACGACGTGAACATCGACGGCGTCGCGCACTATGGGTTGTATCCGGACTGGATCGAAGACATCCGACGGCAAGCCGGTCAGGGCGTCGTGGATGACATGGCGAAGGGTACCGAGGCGTACCTGCAGATGTGGGAGCGCGCCATCGGGATCGCGCCGAACGCCTGCCGCGCCGACGTTGTGGACCTGACCGACGCGACGCTGGGGGGTGTGGCCGGCGGCATGACGCCCAGGCGAGTCTTGGAGACCCTGGGCCAGCCGAAGACGCGCACGGCGGCGTCGTTCACCTACTGCATGACCGGCTCGCGAACGGCGAGCGTGCACTTCGACGGCACGGGCGTCGTCAGCGTCGTCAGCGTCGACTAAGCCTTGATGTAGTTACCGAGTCACGCTAATGTGACTACATGGATGTCGGAGTTCGAGAATTGAAGGCCCGTCTATCCGAGTTCCTCGACCGCGCGTCCAGCGGAGAGACCATCCTGGTCACCGAGCATGGCAAGCCCAAGGCCGTGATCGGGCCGCTGCCTAGTGAGGCTCGGATCCAGATCGGGATCAGCGAGGGCTGGATCCGGGCTGGAGATGGTTCGCTGCCGAAGCGGGTCAAGCGCTTCAAGTCGCGCCGTTCTGTCGTAGATGTCCTCGCAGAGGACCGGGGTGAATGACCCTCTATCTCGACGCTAGTGCCCTCCTGAAGCGCTACATCGCCGAGCCCGACAGTGATGCGTGCGAACGGATCCTCCTGTCGGACCCCGGCTGGGTGAGCGGCCGGCACACGCAGGTTGAAGTCCGGCGTAACCTCGCGAGACATCTTGAGGGCCAAGACTTGGCGCAGGCGCGTGAGCTCTTCGCGGCCGATCTTGCGCGTACGGACATCATCGAACTCGATGTTCCAACATGTTCGACCGCTGCAGATCTCGCGGAACTGACGGGCGCCCGAACGTTGGACGCTCTTCATCTAGCGTCGGCTCAACGCGCGGGCGCACCGGCGTTGACGTTCGTCACGTACGACCTTCGGCTTGCATCGGCCGCGCGGTCACTCGGCTGGCGCGTGCAGGGCGATTAGAGGAAGGCGCGAAGGTTGTCGAGGGCGGCCTCGGCGAGCGGACCGTACGCTTTCAGCGTTGTCGTCTCGGCGCGCGTCGTGCGGCGGATCCCGAGGATGCAGAACTCGAGTGCGTCGCCGGTGATGAGGTTATCGGCGTCGTCGGGGCCGAGGTTCCACGTCTCGCCGTCGTAGGTGAGCTCGGCGCGCAACGTTCCCGCAGGCGGCTCGACCTGTGCGTACGCGAGCGCATACGGCACTGCCTTGAGTGTCAGGAACGCGATCGAGCGAAGCCGCGGTGTGAGGAGCGGCTTGAGCCCGAGCGTCTTGCGGATGTCGGTGCCGTGCGCCCAATGCTCCATCAGGCGCGCGGTGACCATCATGGTTGCGCTCATGCCGAGGCCCCACGGGATGCGTTGCTTGGGATCACATGCGGCGAGCACGTCGAGCTGTTTGGCTGCCGAGGTGCGGAACCACTCGAGCACATCCTCCGTGCTCATCGCGCGCCCTTTGGTGCAGCCGGACTCCGTGAACTCCTCGGGTGAGGAGAACGCTTTCGCCGCATCGTTCAGCGGGCGGGGGCCCCCCGTGATGGTGTCGATGCAGATCTCGTTGGTGTCGGAGAGGTGCGAGACCTGATCGCGGATCGTCCACCCTTGCGCCGGCGTGGGCGCGTCCCAACGCTCGGGCGTGAGCGGCTCGAGAACCGCGAGGAGCGCCTCATCCTCGGCGCGCAGATCGGCGAGGAGTTCATCGAGTGTCGACATGCGCAGACGGTATCACCGGGCTGCAAAGGGGACCAAGCGCGCATCCCTGCCGCGGCTACCCGAACCGCACGGGGAGCGTCCGCATCCCGCGCGCGACAGCACACGCATCGTCTCGCGCCCTTCTGCGTCGCGAACACGCCGATCGCGCCCTTCGCGTGGTGCGAACACGCCGATCGCGCCGTTCCACCCATGCCGCC
>JBKJXT010000233.1:0-6764 GCA_046716205.1 Actinomycetota bacterium | reverse complement strand
AGCTTGCCGGTGACGCGATCGTCGAAACGCGCGCCCAGCGCGACCAGGAGATCCGAGCGCTGCATGGAGGTCACCGCCGTGTAGTTCCCATGCATGCCCGGCATCCCCAAGCACAGCGGGTGATCGTCGGGCAGCGCGCCGCGCGCCATGAGGGTGGTGACGACCGGCGCGCCGGTAAGCTCGACGAGCCGGCGAAGCTCGTCGGACGCGCCCGCGCGGATCACACCGCCGCCGACGTAGAGGATCGGCTTGCGCGCCTGCAGCAACAGCCTGGCCGCTTCGCGGACCTGCTTCTGGTTGCCCTTCACCACCGGGTGATAGCCCGGCAACGACGGTTCCTCGGGGTACCACCAGGCCATCTCGGCCTGGAGCACGTCCTTCGGGATGTCGACCAGGACCGGCCCCGGGCGGCCGGTCTTCGCGATGTGGAAGGCCTCGTTGATGATCCGTGGGATGTCCTGCGGGTCCATCACCAGATAGTTGTGCTTGGTGATCGGCATCGTGATGCCGCTCGCGTCGCACTCCTGGAACGCGTCCCCGCCGATCGCGTATCGCGGGACCTGACCCGTGATCGCGACCATCGGGATCGAGTCCATGTACGCGCTCGCGAGACCCGTCACCAGGTTCGTCGCGCCGGGTCCGCTCGTGGCGAGGCAGACGCCCGGTTGCCCCGTCGCCTGCGCGTACCCGTCGGCCGCGTGAGCGGCTCCCTGCTCGTGGCGGCACAGGATGTGCCGGATCGGGGAATCGATGATCGGGTCGTACAGCGGAAGGATCGCGCCGCCCGGGATCCCGAACATCACCTCGACGCCCTCGGCCTCGAGTGACCTCATCGTGGCCTGCGCTCCGGTCAGCTTCATGCGTGCTCCTCAGCTCGGTCGGCGGTTCTTGCGATCTCTCGGACGATCTCCTCGACGGTGGCGACACGGATGCCGACGCCCTTGAGGTCGTTCAGGTTGGCGATGCGCGTATCTTCGTTCGCCGTTGCGAGCGCGTCTTCGACCGCGATCACGTCGTAGTCGAGTGAGATCGCGTCGAACATCGTGGCACGCGGGCAGTTGGGCAGGTTCACGCCGACCACGGCGATACGCTCGACGCGCGCACGCCGCAGCAAGAGGTCAAGCTCGGTCTGGAAGAACGCGCTGAAGCGTTGCTTGACGACGATAGGCTCGCCCTCGACCGGGTTGAGCCGGTCGATGATCATGCGGCCCCACGTCCCTTCGATCAACATGCCCCGGCCGGCCTGGAAGTAGGGAACGCGGAAGTGCTCGACGTCCCATCCGTCCTCCCGATAAGACCGGACGACGTGGATCACCGGCTGCTGTGCCTCTCGGAACGCGTCGAGGACCGCGCCCATCGCGGTGAGGCGGCCGGCAGCATCGCGGATGAACATCTGCCCATCCGGGTGGGCGATGTCGTTCTGCATATCGATGATCACGAGCGCCGTCTTCATCCTCGAACCCTTTCCTGCCCTGTTTCCCCTGGTCGCGAGGGGAGCCTACCCCTCGTCGCGAGAACCCCCCGCTAACAAAAAAACCTCTCGAGGTGAGAGGTCTGCGCGCGCCGCCGATGAGCGGACGCGCGCCTAGATAACGACTACGTACTGCGCCGCGCGGGTCGTTCTCCAGGTCAACATGGTCTGCGCAGTCTGCCAGCGCTCCCCGAGCAGTGTCAACACCGGCCCTCGATGGGCCCTAAAGGCCCCATCGTCCTGGCTCGATACTCCTCCTGACCGATCGTCACGAGGAAGGACGACGACGATGCGACGGATCCGCCGCGGGTTCCGCCTGCTGCAGGTGAGCTGGGAGGTGCTGCGCGCCGACCGCGAGCTCATGGTGCTCCCCCTGATGGCGCTCGGCTGCATGACGCTCACCCTCGCCGTCTTCGTCGGCGGCGCGCTGCGGGGCGGGCTGCTCGACGTCACGATGGACCCGAGCCTGCCGCACTACGTGGCGCTCGGCCTCTTCTACTTCGTGACCTCGTTCATCGGGATCTACTTCCAGGCCGCCCTGGTGGGCGCGGCGACGATCAGACTCGAGGGCGGCGACCCCACGGTGCGGGACGGGCTGCGCCGGGCGACCGAGGTGATCGACAAGATCCTGGCCTGGGCCCTCGTCAGTGCCTCGGTCGGCATCGTGCTGCAGACGATCCAGCGCTACGGTCGCGCCGGGCGCGCCATCGGCGACCTACTCGGCTCAGTTTGGGCAGCGCTCACGTACTTCGTCGTGCCCGTCATGCTCTACGAGCCCCACGGCGTCCGCGGCTCGTTCAAGCGTTCGACGCGCCTGTTCAAGGAGCGCTGGGGCGAGCTGTTCACGGGCAACGCGTCCATCTCCGCTGCCCTGTTCCTCGTCCTGCTTCCGGTCGTCTTCGCGTGCGTGTTGATCGCAGTCGCGCAGCCGATCGTCGGGATCCCCTTGACGCTGTTCGTGGTCGGCGGGTTGATCGTGATGGCGCAGGCGGTGAGCGGGATCTTCAACGCCGCCCTCTACCGGTTCGCGACCACCGGGGAAGCGCTCGGCGGGTTCAGCGAGAACGACCTGCGCGGCGCCTTCAGCAGACCTGGGCGCCGGTCAAGCTTCGGCCGCCGCACCGAGCGGCCCGACTTCAACGAGCATTTCGGCGAACTGCTCGCGCAGCACAACCGCATGACCGCTGCGCAGCCACCGAAGGAGCCCATCTAGTCGTCGAACTCCTTACTTGCGGACGAGGAGCTTGAGGCTGAAGGTCCCTTCGTTCCCCGTCACGGTTGCGCGCATGCCCACGGACTGGAACTCGTCGAGGATCGGCTTGACATCCGCCTCGTACTCGGCACGCTCCGACGCCGGGATGAAGGTCTCGATGAGGCTCTGGATGCGATCGAGGCGCAGGTACAACTGCATCATGGTTCCGTCCGAGCCACTGGAGAACGTACGCCGGTAGACGCTGTCGTTCCCGAGCGGATCGGTGGCCGCCTTGGACAAGGTCGAAGCGTACGCCGGGCTCGACGCGATGATGAGTTTGCCCTTGGCGCGCACGACCCCGACGGTGACGACGCCGGCGTTCACGTTGAACCCGTTCGACGTCGGCTCAACACTGAGTCCGAGGTTGCCGAGGTTCTTGCGCAGCTTGCCGAGCGCGCGATCCAGCGCCGCCTCGTCGCTGGGCGCGACCAGGATCGCCATATCAGGGACCGGCGGCGCGCTGATCCCGCCGAGGACGACCGAGAGTTCCCCGCCCAGCCACGCCTGGAGATCCTTCTCGAGGTCGAGCCCAAGCGCCGACAACGGGTTGTCGTCGCCGAAGGGGAACCCGGGGGTCTGCGCCGAGGCCGGCCGCAACGCCACGGTGCTCCCGAAGCCGCCGCCGAACATGCTCATCGCCTGCGCGACCTGATCGATGATCGCCGCTGGGTTGAAGATGCTGAGCGATCCCATGATCCCCGACGGCACCTGCTCCAACAGCTCGAGCTCCCCGCCGATCGTCGGTGGAGCACCGCTCGACGTGGAGTGACCGACGAGCTCGAATCCCTCGTCGGTCGCGCGCAGACCGACCGCGCCCAGGACGTCGGCAGGGTTCTGTGCCGCTGTGCCGGACGGTATGCCGGGGATCATGCCCGGACCGAACAAGCCGCCGGCTGACTTCTGGAGCTGGCTCCCATCGACCCAAAGCAACGCCAGCGAATCGCCGATCTTGGATACCTCTTGGGTGTATGCCGGGAGCGTCGTCAGCGCGCCACGGGGGGCGACGGCGGCTCGGAACGCATCGATGTCGTCGCGCTTCTGGGCGACGTAGGCCACCCCGTCCTCGACGACGTAGGTGGTGTCCTCGAGCTTGGGCTTCGCCTTCGCGAACGCCGCCCGGGCAGCGGCCGGGTCGTCGACCTCGATCAGGACGACGGGGATCGGCCCGCGGGTGGATCCTTCCGCCGCGGGGCGCAATGCGACCGCCGCGCTACCGCCGAGCCATGGCTCGACATCGGTCTCGTACTTCAGCCCGGCTTCCGAGAACAGATCGTCGAGCCCGTCGGTGATGCCGTCCAAGACCTTCGTGCGACGCTCCTGCGGGAGTCGGCGGAGCAGCCCGCGCAACGCATCGGCCTGGCTTCCCGTGGGGGTGATCTGCACTGAGGCGTACAACATCGCGTCCGCGGGGACGAGGGTCGCCAGCTCCGTCGCTTCGGTCGTATTGCGTACAGCGATCACCGTTCCGGCGGCGAGTAACGAGACCGCGATCGCGATCGCAAGGACGACCACGCGCCCGCGCTTGGACGGCGGGGCCAGCGGTGGCGCACCGACCTGTTCGGTCCCGGCAGCCTGGAGCCCGGTGTCGTCGGCGTTGGGTTCGAGCGGGTCGTGTGGCGGGGGAGCGTCGGTTGGGTCCATGACCGGCGAGTCTAGACCGGGCGCCATGCCCTCACAAGCACGTCACCACACACCGAGATCAGAAAGACAGGTCGAAGAACAGCGCGAACACGAACAGTGCGACGAGCACACCGAGCACCGTGAGGCCGACGCCGATCCAGCCCAGGACGAGTCCAGCGCGGGCGATCCCCTCACCGCCGAGGGTGGGATCGGCCTTGATCTTGGACAGGGCGACCTGCCCGAACACGATGGCAAGGATGGAGCCGATGAACCAAACGATGGTGACACCGCCGATCGCGCTGACCAGCGATGCGATCGCGAAGCCTTCCGTCTGCGCGCCGGCCGCGGGCACCGCCGCCGCCGTGGGGGACGCCACCAGCTCACCGGTGGGCTGCCCGCACGATCCACAGCTCGTTACCGATCCGGGCAACTCGGTGCCGCAATACGTGCAGTAGGCCATCGCTTAGGGTGAGAGCGCTTCCTTGAGCACCGTACTGACCACGGGCGGCGCAGCTTGGCCCTTGCTCGCGCGCATCACTTGACCGACGAGGAAGCTGAAGACCTTCTCCTCACCGGCACGATAGCGCTCAACCTCGGCAGCGTTGGCGGCGATCACCTCGTCGACGATGGCGCGTATCGCGGCGTCGTCTGAGACCTGCCGCAACCCCTGCTCGTCGATCACCAGCGTCGGAGCCTTCCCCGATGCGTATGCATCCTGGAATACCTTCTTCGCGGTGTTGAGGTTCACGACGCCGTCTCGAACGGCCTCGATCAGCCGAGCGATGTCGCCGGGCGACAGCATCGATTGAGAGATGTCGTGGCCGTGCGTGTTCAACGCGCGCGCCAGCTCCCCCGCCATCCATACAGCAGCGTCGCGGGAGGAGACACCCTCCGCGACGAGAGACTCGAAGTAGGTCACGCTCTCGTGCGAGGCGCCGACGAACGCGGCTTGCGTGGCGTCCAGGCCGCCCTCCTCGATCAGCCGCACGCGCCGTGCTCGCGGCAGTTCGGGCAGTTGAGCGCGGAGCTCCTCGATCCACGCTTCATCAGGCTCGATGGGGACGAGGTCGGGTTCCGGGAAGTACCGGTAATCGAACGCCTCTTCCTTCGAGCGCAACGAGCGCGTCGTGCCGCTCGCCTCGTCGAAGTGACGCGTCTCCTGGACGATCTTCTCGCCCGACTCCAGCGCGCGGGTCTGGCGTTCGATCTCGAACTGCAGCGCGCGGCTCACCGACCTGATCGAGTTGAGGTTTTTGATCTCGACCTTCGTGCCGAACTCATGGTTGGCGCTCTCGCGCATCGAGACGTTCGCATCGCAGCGCATCGATCCCTCTTCCATGCGCACATCGGATACGCCCAGCGTCAGCAGGATCGAACGCAGCTCGGTCAGGTACCGCTGCGCCTGGGCGTGATCGCGGATGTCGGGTTCGCTGACGATCTCGACCAGGGGGATCCCGGCGCGGTTGTAGTCGATCAAGGAGTGGCTGGCGCCGTGGATACGTCCGCTCGTGCCGACGTGCAGCGACTTGCCTGTGTCCTCTTCCATGTGGGCGCGGGTGATCCCGACGCGGTGCTTGGTCTCGTTGACCTCGATGTCGAGATGGCCGTCTATGCACAGCGGAAGGTCGTACTGAGAGATCTGATAGTTCTTCGGCATGTCGGGATAGAAGTAGTTCTTCCGGTGGAAGACGCTGTGCGGCGCGACCTTGCAGTCGAGCGCGAGTCCGATCTGGATCAGCGACTCGATCGCGCGGCGGTTCGGCACCGGCAACGTCCCCGGCTGCCCCAGACACACCGGGCACGTCTGGGTGTTCGGCTCCCCGCCGAAGGTCGTCGGACATGCGCAGAACATCTTGGAGCGCGTCGAAAGCTCGACGTGAACCTCAAGGCCGATCACGGCTTCGTAGGCAGTCACGACGCGCTCCACAACGGTGGGTCCGGCATCGCATCGCGCGCCTGCTCGTAGGCAGCGGCGACGCGGAACAGCAGCCCTTCGCTCAGCGGCGGCCCGAGGATCTGCAACCCGACCGGCAGACCGTCGTCGCCCACGCCGCACGGCACGCTGATCGCCGCCGCTCCCGCGAGGTTGGTCGGGATCGTGTAGACGTCGTTCAGGTACATCGCCAGCGGGTCCGCCGCCTTCTCGCCGATCGCGAAGGCCGTCGTCGGGCTGGTAGGCCCCACGAGCACGTCGAACCGCTCGTAGGCTTTGTCGAAGTCGCGGATCACCAGCGTCCTGACCTGTTGCGCCTTGCCGTAGTACGCGTCGTAATAGCCGGCACTAAGCGCGTACGTGCCGAGCATGACGCGCCGCTTAACCTCGTCACCGAAACCGGCATCACGCGTACGGGCATTCATGTCGGCGTTGTTGACGCCTTCTACGCGTAACCCATACCGGACGCCGTCGTAGCGGGCGAGGTT
>JBKJXT010000232.1:0-9650 GCA_046716205.1 Actinomycetota bacterium | reverse complement strand
GATCGGCCGCTCGCCGAGCGCGACGCTGAACGCCGCGTACAGCAGCACGCCGGCGAACGTCGAAGACATGACCATCATGATGGGCAGCCACGCGCTGGGGGTCTGTACCTGAGCGCGCACGCGCCCGACGGTGTAGCCGACGATCGTGAACGTCAGCGCGGTGAGGCCCTGCGGGAGCTGAAGCACCGAGTCGGTGAGGAGCCCGGTGACGAATCCGGTGACCGCGCCGAACCCGGGGCCCTCGGTCATCGCGATCGCCACGGTAACGAGCAACAGGACCTCCGGCTTGGTTCCCGTGAGCGTGAGCTGGCCGAACACCGACGTTTGCAGCGCCAGGCCGGTTAGCGTCAGAAGGCCGAGGAGCATCGTGCGGCGCGCGATCACCTCTTGTCTCCCGTGACGAGCAGCACGTAGTCCAGCGACGAGAAGTCGACGAACGGCTGGACCTCGACCTTGCGGCTGAGGTTGGAGTTCGCCGGCGGCGCCTTGGTCACGGTCCCCAGCGGGATGCCCGGCGGGAACAGGCCCTTGTCGTAGCCCGAAGTGATGACACGGTCGCCGACGCTCACCTTGGCGTTGGGATCCAGCAGCTCGAGAGTGAGTGACCCCGACCCGTTGCCTTCCAGGATGCCGGTCTCCCCGGTCGAATCGACGCGCGAGGCGACCGCGCTGGAGCGGTCCAGCAGCAGCAGCACTTCAGCGGTCGAGCGCCCGACGCTGGTGACGCGCCCGACGAGCCCGTCGCCGCTGATCACCGGCATGTCCTTGCGCAGACCGTGCTTGGAGCCGCGGTCGATGAACACGACACGCTCGAAATTGGAGGGACTGACGCCGATCACCCGGGCGGTCATCGTGCGGAGGTCGAACCGGGCCTGCAGGGCGAGCAGCCCACGCAACGATCCGTTCTCACGGGTGAGGTCGGTGACCTCGTTCTGCTGTGTTCGCAGCTCGGCGTTCTGGCGCTCCAGCGTCGAGATGCGCTCCTTGAGCGTCGGCACCTCGGTGAACCCGGCGAAGAATTGACCGACCGGCTTGAAGATGACGACGAGACCGTGTTGGATCGGCCCGAGCACCGTCATGGCGACGCGCCCGACGGAGTCGAGCGGACCGTCACCTTCGGAGCGGTAGTCCAGCGTGATGATGGTGATCGAGGACATGACAAGCACGACCATCAACACACGGAGCCGCTTGGAGCGGTCGGACATCCTGATCATCAGCCGGGCTTCGCGCCTTTGCGAGGCGCGCCGCCCTCAAACCTCCCTCTGCGAAAGCCGCTGCGTTCGTCCGCGCGATCTTCCGCTGTTCTCGGTCCCGCGCGATGCTCGCCGCGGGGTCCTTCAAGTCTGTGTCTAGTGACGCGACGTCGAGATCAGCACTCGACGAAGCGCCTCGAACTCTTCCAAGCATTTCCCGGACCCGACCGCCACGCACGAAAGCGGAGCCTCCGTGATGTGCACGGGCATGCCGGTCTCGTGCTTGAGACGCTCGTCCAACCCCTTGAGCAGCGCGCCGCCGCCGGTGAGCACGATGCCCTTGTCCATGATGTCGGCCGCGAGCTCAGGGGGTGTCCGGTCCAACGTGTTCTTCACCGCGTCGATGATCTGGTTGAGCGGTTCCTCGATCGCGCGCCGGATCTCGGCGGCGCTCACCAGGATCGTCTTGGGTAGCCCGGTGACGAGGTCGCGGCCCCTGATCTCCGCGTCGGGGACATCGGGCACCGGGAACGCGGTGCCGATCGTCATCTTGACCTCTTCCGCGGTGCGCTCCCCCAACATCAGGGAGTACTCCTTCTTGATGTACTGCACGATCGCGTCGTCCAGCTCGTCGCCGGCGACGCGAGCGCTTGTGCTCACGACGACGCCTCCAAGCGAGATGACCGCGACCTCGGTCGTCCCGCCGCCCATGTCCACGATCATGTTGCCGGTTGGCTCGTGGATCGGAAGCCCTGCGCCGATCGCGGCGGCCATCGGCTCCTCGATGATGTGGGCGCTACGGCCGCCGGCCGCGTACACCGCCTCTTCCACGGCCCGCTGCTCGACCGAGGTGATCCCGCTGGGTACGCAGATCACCACGCGCGGTTTGGCGAGCATCCGCCGCTTGTGCACCTTCTGGATGAAGTACCGGAGCATCTTCTCGGTGACGTCGAAGTCGGCGATGACGCCGTCCTTGAGGGGACGGATCGCGGTGATGTGACTCGGCGTGCGTCCGATCATGCGTTTGGCTTCCGTGCCGACCGCGAGGATGGCCCCGTTCTTGGTGTTGATCGCAACCACGGATGGTTCGTTCAGCACGATGCCACGGCCGCGGACATAGACGAGTGTGTTCGCGGTACCGAGGTCGACGGCCATGTCACGGCCGAATAGCTGGAACGAGCCTTTGAACATCCGGGAAGAGGCTTCCTTGGTTACATCCTTCGAGCGCCCGAGCGGGCGATGAGCTGCAGTCTATCAGTGGGGCGGACCTCGACAAAACGCCCCGGGTCGGGGAGGATTGGGACCCTGACCAGGCGAAACGAGGCTTTGGTGAAGAAAGCGCTGACCCTCACGCTGGCCCTGGCCGCCTTCATGGCGTCTGCCGGGGCCGCGACGCGTGTCGTGGAGGCGACCGCGAACCTCGATATCGCGCTGCGGGTACGCGCGATGCTGCGTCCGGCCGGGGTCACCGTGTTGATGACGCGGAGGACCGATCGGAGCCTCGAGTCCGGCTCCCGGACCGGCCTCGCGAACCGCAACGACGTCGATGCGTTCGTCTCGATCCACAACAACGCCTCGAGCGATCGAACGGCGCGGGGCTCGATCGTGTTCCACCAGCTGGGTGAGGGCAGATCGAAGTCGCTGGCACGAGCGGTGCTGGTGGAGCTGGTCGACCAGCTGGGTTCGAGCCGGCCGGCCCGAGTTGCGACCCGGCGCGGCTCGCGCGGCGACTACTACTACCAGCTGCGCCAGCCCCGGATGCCGGCCATCCTCGTCGAGGCCGCTTTCGTGTCGAACCCGAGCGAGGGTCGCGCCCTGGCGTCGGACCCATCCTTCCGGGCGCGCATCGCCCGCGCGATCGCGGACGGGATCCTCACCTACCAGAAGACGCTGACGGCTCGGCGCGCGCCGTCGATCGATCGCGGCACGACGGTGCCGGGACCGATCGCGCCACCGCTGGGGGCTTCGGCGCGCGCCTTGGGCGCGACACGCGTTTCGTTGTCCTTCGAAGTGCCGGCGCTCGCGTCGGGATGGCGCGTGTATCGCAACGGGGTACTGCTGGCGCGCGGAACGGCAGCGCCGGGACGCGCGATGCGGGTCACCGATGTGTGGGCCGCGCCGGGACAGACCTACTCCTACGAGGTGCGTGGGACGTCGCGCCGCGTGACGGGCGTGTGGTCGGAGGGCGCGCCGATGTTGCTGAGCGCGACGACGCCGGCGATCTCTGTCGTGCTCGACGCGGGCCACGGCGGCCGCGACCCGGGCGCCGTCGCGACGTATTGAGCGCCGGGTTCGAGCGGATCGCCGAGGACTGGAACGCCGTTCGTCCCGACCACGTCTATTCGAGGCTCTTCACCGCGATCGCGGGTGACCCCGCGTTGCAGACGCTCGTGGCGGGCGCGCGGGCCGGTCAGCAGTACGGGCTCTTGCTCATGGGCGTGCTGCGCTTCCTGGTGGACGACGTCGCAGACGAGCTGCTGTCGCGGTGGTTCGCCTCGCCGAGCCTGGCCGAAGACCCGGTGCCCGCGCTGCGCGATCTCGTGGAGCGACGACGGGACGAGATCGAAGCGCTGGTCGCCACGGGCGCGGTGCAGACGAACGAGGCGCGCCGTGCGATCGCGTTGATGCCCGCACTGTCGATGATCCAAGCGGATGCGCCGCTGGCGGTGATCGAGCCGGGATGCAGCGCCGGGCTGACTCTCAACCTCGACCGGTACGCCTACGACTACGGCAAGGGTGTGATCGGCGACTCGACGCTGAGGCTGACGACCGAGATGCGCGGATCGGGCGTGAGCGCGACGATCCCGGTGATCGGCTGGCGCGCCGGTATCGATATCGCGCCGCCTAATCTGGATGACGAGCGCGAGCTTCGTTGGTTGCGATCGTTCGTGTGGCCGGGTGATGTCGTGCGGTTCGAGAACCTGCAGCGCGCGGTCGAGATCGCGCTGCAGTATCCGCCCCCGATCGTCGAAGGCGATGTGTTCGAGGTGCTGCTCGACGTCGTCGCGAGCGCGCCGGCGGATCACGCGCTGGTGGTGATGCACTCGATGCTGTGCGAACACTTCACGCCGGAGATGCGCGAGCGGTTCAGTGCGTTGATCATGTCGATCCCGCGTGAGCTGTGGTGGGTCTCCTTCGAGCTGGCAGACCTGATGCCGCCGTCGAGGGCTGAAGCGCCAGATCCCAGGCGCGCCGAGGTCGAAGGAGAACGAGGAACACTGCTGCGCCTGGTGCACGTAAGGGACGGGCGCGCCACCGAACGCCTCCTGGCACTCGCGCACCCACACGGCACTTGGCTACGCTGGTTCAATTAGCGGTGCGGGTGCAGCAGGAGTCGACGCTCAGACGTTAAGCAACTCGATGTGTGGGTCGACGCGACGGAGGTCCTTCGCGTCGCTTGTGACGATCGCGTGTCCCCGCTGGCGAGCGCACAGCACGACCGACACGTCGATCACATCGTCGACTCCTGTTGCGCCGCAGAGCTGACCGACCGCTCGCGCCTGATGATCGTCCATCGGGACGATGTCGACTGCCCCCGAGCTAAGCAGGCGCACGAGCCGTACCTGGCGCGCGGCGTCGCGCCACACCTGAGCGACGACCCCCGCGGGAACGGCGAGCCGATCTCCACGCTCAAGAGTTCGGGATACCAGGGCTACGACGCGGCGAGTCCCCCGCTCGAACGCGATAAGCGCTCCTGCGTCGAGCGTGGCGCCGGTCACTTCGTGCTTCCTCGCAAGACGCGATCCGCTGCGCGCCGTTCGGCGGCGGTCAACGGCCCGCCCGTCTCCGCCAGCATCTCGTCCAAGAGCGCGCGCAAGTCGTCGAGCATGACTTTCTGTTCGAGCGCCTCGGCGACGAACGCACTGACGTTGGGCGCGCGCCCAGCCCGCACAGCCTCCTTCGCTGCCTCGACGAGCCGCGGCGGGAGGCTCACGGCGATCTTGTCCTTGGCGGTCATACCAACCATCATACTCCCACCCGTTGTTCCTGGACGAGGCTCGTCCAGCTCGATGCGCCGATCACCAGGTGATCGACAAACTCCAGCCCCAGCAGCTCCGAGCCGCGTGCCAGTCGCCGCGTGATCGCGAAGTCGTCCGGGCTCGGCGTCGCGTCGCCGCTCGGGTGGTTGTGCGCCACGATCAGCGCGGCCGCACCCGGCTCGCGCAACGTCGCACTGAACACCTCGCGCGGCTCCATCGGTGAGTGCGCAACGCCGCCGACGCCGATGCGCGCCTCCCGCAGCACACGGTGACGCCGGTCCAGCACGAGCACGATCGACTCCTCGTGATCCAGATGCGCGAGCCGTGGCTCCAGCACCATCGCCGCGTCGACCGGTCCGAAGATCTGCGGGCGCTGTCCCGCAAGCGCACGCATCGCGCGACGTCCCAGCTCCAACGCCGCGACGATCTCGGCGGCACGTGTCGCGTCGAGACCGGCGATGCGTTCGAGATCTCGATCACTGGCGCGCACGAGCCCGGCGGGTCCGCCGACCGCCGCAAGCACCTGCGAAGCGAGCCACGGTCCGTCCGAGCCGAGGATCAGCGCGAGGATCTCGGCGTCGGAGAGCGCGCCGGGGCCCAACGACGCCAGCCGCTCACGCGGCATGTCGGCCAGGTGTGAGGATGCGGGGGTGCGCGCCCCCGCCGCGCTCACGAGAGGTCTGGGAAGAAGAGGCCCAGCTCACGCGCGGCGGACTCGGGCGAGTCGCTGCCGTGCACGAGGTTCTCGGTGGTGATCATCCCGTAGTCGCCGCGGATCGTTCCCGGCGCGGCGTTCGCGGGATTGGTGACGCCCATCATCGCGCGGATGACCGGTACGGCCTCTTCACCTTCGACCGCCATCGCGACGAGCGGGCCGCTGGTGATGAAGGCGAGTAGCTCGCCGAAGAACGACTTCCCGACGTGCTCTTCGTAGTGACGCTTGGCCAGATCCTCGTCCATCGTCATCATCTTCATGGCAACGATGTCGAAGGTCTTGGATTCGAAGCGCCGGATGACCTCGCCGACGAGACGGCGGCGTACCCCATCGGGCTTCACGAGCACGAGCGTGCGCTGTTTCACGGGACTCTCCTCTGTGTGGTGGAGGCGCAAGTATAGATCGTGGCTGCGCCGTCGGACGTCCCGCCAGGTTCGGTTCGCGCGCTCTCCGAGATTGTTCCCGAACTTCCTATCTGACGAGCACGGCGCGCGCTTCACCCACGGTGTACAGCGAGCCCGTCACCAGCACCGCGTCCGACGTGCCGCTCGCGCCCAGCGCCTCGGACACCGCTTCTGCCACATCCGACACGATCACCGCCTCTCCCCCCAGCGCGCGCACCTCGTCCACCATCCGCTGGATCGACGCGGCGCGCGGCGAGGAGTTACGCGTCACGATCACCTCGCGCGCCAGCGGCACCAGCGGCGCGAGCACGCCTCGGACATCCTTGTCTTCCATCACGCTGACGATCAGGCGCAGGTCTTCTACCTGGAAAGACTGCGTGAATGCAGCCGCGAGCGCTTCGGCGGCCGGCGGATTGTGCGCGCCGTCCAGCACGACCAGCGGATGACGCTGGGCGATCTCCATGCGACCCGGCACACGCACGTTCGCCAACCCGTCGGCCACGACGTCGTAGGACAACGTCTGATCGCCCAGCAACGCGCGCGCGGCGGCGGCGCCCAACACGGCATCGCGCGCGAAGTGTGTCCCGAACATCGGCAGGAAGACGTCTTCGTAACGCTCCGCGCTCAGATGGAACGTCAACGATTGCCCGCCGACCGCCAGCGCCGCGCGCTCGAGACCGAACGCCTCGCCCTCCTTGCGCAGGATCGCATCGACGTCGTCGCAGCGAGACTCGATCACCTTCCAGACCTCTGGCTCCTGCGACGCAGACAGCGCGATCGCCTTGGGTTTGATGATCATCGACTTCTCGCGCGCCACGGCGACGGTTGTCGCGCCGAGCTCCTTGTGGTCGAGTCCGATCCCGCTGAGGACCGCCACGCGCGCCTCCACGACGTTGGTCGCGTCCCACTCCCCGCCCATGCCGACCTCGAGCACGGCGGCATCGACTGCCTTATCCGCGAACCACACGAACGCGAGCGCGGTCGCGGCTTCGAACCACGTTGCGGGGGCGCCCTGGGAGTCGAAGTGCTGCAGATACGGGGCGAGCTCGCGCCAGGCGTCGACGAACTCTTCCTCGCTGATCGCTTCGCCGTCGAAGCTGAAGCGCTCTCGCACGCTCGAGACGTGCGGCGAGGTGTAGGTCGCGACGCTCAGGCCGGCGGCGCGCAACACCGCGGTCGCGGCGCGCGCCGTGGTCGTCTTGCCGTTGGTCCCGGTGATGTGGATGACCGGATAGTTCTGCTCCGGATGGTCGAGCAGATCCAACAGCGCCTCGATCCGCTCTCGCGTCGGCGCGACCAGGCGCCCGGTGCGCTCGTAGTTCGTACGGGCGTCGAGCGCCTCGACGGCGTCGGAGAATCGCATGAGCCGGGATAGTAGTCCGGCCATCTCGACAGCGGAGGCGCCCACGGTGCATCATCGACCTCGTCAACGAGAGGAGCCCCCCGATGAAGATCGTGGTCGATGCGCACACGACGCTGCCCCCCGACCAGGTCAAGGCCTCGCTCACCGACTTCAGCGAGCGGCGCCCACAGATCTGGCCGGGCCTCTGGGAAGGCGCGTACAAGGTTTACTCGGTCGGCGAAACGTCCGCGGACGTCCGGGAGGGGAACAAGTCCCCGAAGTTCTGGGCGCGCGAGCACTACGACTGGGCCATACCGGGCATCGTGCGGTGGGAGGTCGTCGAGAGCAACTTCTGCAAGCCGGGGAGCTACGTCGAGACGAAGATCGAGCCTGCCGCCGACGGCGGGAGCGACCTCGCCATCACGTGGGAGCGCTGGCCAACCTCGATGGGTGCCCGTCTCGCGTTCACGATGATCCGGCTGACGCGAGGAGCGCCTATCAAGGCGTCGCTGATGGCGGGGTTGAAGAACGCTCGTCCTTAGTCCCAGCCGGCCTCGAGCGGAACCTGACGCTCACGTACTTCGCCACTGGACACTCCCGTCGATGGCTCCTGCCAGCGCTCGCGCGCTCGCCAGGCGCGACTCCCACACCTCGCCGAACGGCTCGACGCGCTCCTGCAACATCGCGGTGAGCTCCTCGGTCGCGGTCAGCGCCCGCGCGACGACGTGATCGGGATACGCAAACAGCATCCGATGATGCTCGAACTCGTCCTCGTCTAGGACGCGGACGCCGCTGGGCGCGCGCACGACGTCGAGATCGAGGTCGAGCAGGCGCACGATGCCGTCCTCGAACTCCGCCGGCGCGGCGACGTCGACGTAGATGTCCCAGTCGTATGGGTGCGGGTGCAATGAGAGCGCACTCCACCACGTCCCACGCGGCACACAGCGCAGGTGGTCGTGGGCGAGCTCGATCGGCCGATCCCAGACCGTCGCAGGCGTCCCGGTGGGGGCCCAGAGCCAGAGTCCGTGCTCGTCGTCGGCCACGACGTGTGCGTCGTAGCTGCACCGCTCGTCACCGCTCCACTTCCGGCGTTCGACGATCATGCGAGGTCGGTCAGCGCGGCGTCGATGTGCGCGATGAGTCCGCGTTCCTCCATGAGTCGCTCGCGCTGGGTCTCGACCACGTCCTCCGGCGCGCGCGCCAAGAAGTTCTCGTCGGCGAGCTTGGCGCTGATACGCGAGATCTCGCCTTCGTGCTTGGCGCGCTCCTTGGTCAGGCGCGCTCGCTCCGCGTCGATGTCGAGCAACCCGGCGAGCGGCACGTGGATCACCGCCCCGCCCAGCACTAATCGCGCTTCGGGGCCTTCTTCGTCGGGTGGCTCGGCGGCGATATCAAGCGCGCCCCAGTTCCCGAGCGCCTGCACGCGATCGAGCTGATCGGTCAGCAGCGCGCGCAGCAGGTTGTCGGGGATGACGGCGGTGGCCGACGGCTTGGTCTTGGGCTCGATGTTGTGGTCGGCACGGAAGCGACGCAGCGCGCCGATCACGTCCTGCAGGAAGCCGATCTCGGCCTCCGCAGTGGGGTCCTGCAGATCGGTGGTCGAGGGCCACGGTTCACGCATGATCGACGCGCCGCCGGTCACCGCGCGCCACAGCTCCTCGGTGATGAACGGCATCACGGGATGCAACAGGCGCAGCACGCGCTCGAGCACGTAGATCAGCAGCGTCGCCTGATCGGCCTTGGCCTCGGCGTCCTCGGCGTACAGCCGTCCCTTGGACCACTCCACGTACCAGTCGGCGAACTCGCTCCACGTGAACTGCCGCAGCGTCTGCGCGGCGCGCGCGAAGTCGTAGCCTTCCATCGCGTCGTCGACCTCGGTCGTCACCGCGTCGAGCCGGGAGAGCATCCAGCGGTCCGCCAGCGTACGACGCTGCGGCGGCGGCAGTTCCCGCGACGAGCCCTCGAGGTTCATAAGCACGAAGCGCGAGATGTTCCAGAGCTTGTTGCAGAAGTTGC
>JBKJXT010000231.1:0-3727 GCA_046716205.1 Actinomycetota bacterium | reverse complement strand
GCGCAGCGGCGATCCGCGCTGGGGGATGCTCGCGCCCGACGACGCGGAGATCACGGTGAGCACGCCGGGTGGGAAGACCGTGACGACGCGCTTCGCGCGCACCGTCACGCTGTCGGATCCTCGGGATCCGCTCAGCCTCGTACGTTTCGTCGAGACAACGACCTCGAACGGCCGCACCTCGACGGTCGAGTACGTCGCAGCCACGCGCACGTTGACGCGCACGTCTCCTGAGGGACGTGTCACGACAACGGTGCTCGACGAGCTCGGCCGGCCGGTCACTGCGACGCGAACCGGCATGACGCCGGTCGCGATCACCAACGACGGGCGCGGCAGGGTCTCTAGGATCGAGCACGGCGCGGAGTTCACGCAGAAGACCTACGACGTGGGCGGGCGGTTGGCCGCGTCGATCGATGCGCTCGGCGCCCGCACCGAGCACACCTACGATGCCGACAACCGGGAGATCGCCCGCAGACTTCCCGCAGGCGAAACGTACACGCTCACCCGCGATGGGAGCGGCTCGGTTACCGAGCTCGAGATGCCCGGCGGGCAGGTGCACTCGTTGACCTACACGCCGATCGGGCTCGAGGCCTCCTACGCGCCACCCGGGAGCGCTTCGGTTCGGTGGACCTACAACGCTGATCGGCAGCGGACCAAGACGACGCTGTCGTCGGGTCGCACGATCGACGCAACGTTCGACACCGCCGGACGGCCGACCGGCTTCGTCACCGACGCATCGTCTGTTGCGATCGCGTACGCCGACGCGACGAGCCGTGCCTCCGAGCTGACGTGGACGCCGCAGACGGGCTCCGTGCAGACGATCCGACAGGGCTACGACGGGCCGCTGTTGACGTCGAGCGAGAACCTCGGGCCTGCGGCCGGGCGCTTCGACTACACCTATGACGCGAACGCGTTCGTCAGCTCGATCCGCGTGCGATCCGGTGCGGAGGACACCACGATGCCCGTGGTGGTGGATCGCGACGGCGGGCTGACGAGGCTCGGCGCGCTGCAGTTGACGCGCGGTGCGCCCGGCGGAGCCGTATCGTCCGCGACGCTCACGAACACCACGGTCACCTACGGCTACGACGGTATCGGCCGCGTGATCAGGCGCGCACACGCGATCGGCTCGACGGTGCTGTATTCGATCGACCTGACCTACGATCTCGGCGGACGCATCTCGAAGACGATCGAGACCGCCGGCGGCACGACGAAGACCTTCGACTACGCCTACGACCTCAGCGGGCGGTTGCGCGAGGTGCGCGTGGACGGTGTGATCGCCGAGACCTACAGCTATGACCTCAACGGCAACCGCATCTCTCAGCGCTACGGCACCGACCCGGCGATCGCTGCGTCGTTCGACGCGGCCGATCGGATCACCTCGCTGGGCGCGACGACCTACACCTCGGATGCGGATGGCTTCGTACAGGCACGCGGGTCCGACTCGTTCGTCTACTCGCCCCGCGGGGAGTTGCTCAACGCCGTCGTCGGCGGCAGCAGCGTGAGCTACACCTACGACGGGTTCGGGCGCCGCGTCGCGCGCACCGGCTCGAACGGCACGACCTCCTACCTGTACGGGATCCCGTGGAACCCGTTACTCGTCTCGCAGATGCGCGCGCCGAGCGGTGTGCTCACCTCGTACCTGTACGACGACGAGGGGTTGCTCGTGGGGCTCGAGCGCGCCGGTGTGACCTATGGCGTCGCCACCGATCAGGCGGGCACACCGTCGGTGGTATGGACATCAGATGGCACGGTCGTGAAGTCGCTCACGTATGACAGCTTCGGACGAACCCTGTCGGACTCGAACCCGAGCTTCGATCTCGCGCTGGGGTTCGCTGGTGGCATCGCGGATGAGGTCACCGGCCTCGTTCGCTTCGGCGCGCGCGACTACGACCCTGCCGCGGGACGTTGGACGGCTCGCGATCCGGCGCTGTTCGAGGCGCGCCAGCTCAACCTGTATGCGTACGCAGGCTCGGACCCGGTCGGGAGACGCGACCCGAGCGGACTTGCCGCAGGCGCCGTCTGTCTCGGCGGCACCGCGTACATCGGGATCGGCGGCGGTGCGCAGATCTGTATCGGTCCAGGTGGCGCAAGCATCTGCTTCGAGGTGGGGTTCGGCGCCGGGGGTTCGGTTGATCTCAGCCAGGAGAGCCGCCTCCCTGGGGATAGCGAGACGGTCATGGCCGAAGCAGGACTCGGATGCGGTCCCGGCAAGGTGAAGATCGGCGTGACGCTGGATAACTGCGGCAACCTCAGGTTCTCGGGCAGGGCCTCGCTCAAGGAAGAGAAGAGCGGGCTCGGGATCGAAGCAGGCGCCGAGTACGATTTCGGCACCGGCGAGACGTCGTTCGCTCGGGCCAGCCAGGGCCGAGGCACCGTTGACAACCATCTCGAGATCGGTAGCTGCAAGCTCCAAGGGAAGATCGCCGCCGCCAGGGTCTGCCGCTCGACGACCTAAACGACCCCGGTTCCGTGAGTGGCTTTCTGTCACAGCGTCTTGCTGAGCGTGACGCTCACGTAGTTGGTGTGCGGGCGCCAGTCGACGTCACCGATCACCCGGTATCCGAGGTAGAGGTACATGTCGATGAGGTCGGTCGCCGGCTTGGCGGTATCGAGCGCGATCTCGCGCGCGCCGATCTCGCGGGCGCGCCGCTCGACCGTCGTCAGCAGTGCGCGCCCGATGCCCGCGCCTTGCAGCGACGGCTCGACGGCGAACTGGAAGAACCCCGCGACGTCATCGCGGTCATACCACTCGGAGCCGTGCGTGCGCGATGGATGCTTCAGCAGGATGGTGCCGACGATGTTGTCGTCGCGCGTGGCGACGTAGCACTCGCCGGAGGCGACGCGCTCGGCGGTGTCCTCTGGTGACTGATGCGTGGCCCAGAAACGCAGGCCACGTTCGGCGTGGCGCGCGTAGGCGCGATGGATGAGCTCGGTCAGCGCCGGGATCGAGTCGTCGGGCTGCAAGCGCCGGATCGTGATGGGCTCGGTGACCACGGTGAGGCAAGGTACACCGCGGGGCTTGGCGACATCACCTGCGCCGGCCTCGCGCCGGTGGTTTCCAAACTTTCGGCTGACTTGAGGCCCTATGCGGTACTCAAGTCAGCCAAGGATCCATCGCGCCGGAACCGAGGCACCGGCTCTTCGCGCCCCAGGTATCATGCGCGGACCAAGGAGGCGTCGCCTAGTCAGGTCTATGGCGCGGGATTGCTAATCCCGTTGGGGGGCAACCCCCTCGAGCGTTCGAATCGCTCCGCCTCCGCTCACAGGGCCGGCATCGTGCCGGCCCTTCGCACGCGAGAACGCCGGGTCGGGCCACCCGCGCGCCTGGTAGCATCTGCGGCTGCATCGTGCGCCCGTAGCTCAATGGATAGAGTGTCTGACTACGGATCAGAAGGTTGGAGGTTCGACTCCTCCCGGGCGCGCCACCTGCGGTTTTGCTTCTGAGCCGAGTCGCATCAAGCGAAGCTTGAGGCTGCCTTCACTTTATCCTCTCGATCCGGGGGACGGATAACCGGTGAGCGCGGTTTCGGGGGTTGACGCGCGCGCTCGCTGACCTGCACAATGCCCGTTCTGGGGCGATACATACGAATCCGGTCATACCGGATCGGGGGGGTTCATGAAGAAGCTTGGTGTTTCCTTTGTCACCGTCATGCTCGTGCTGGCGTCTGCGGGCGCCGCGCACGCCGAGGACGCTCAGCCCACTACCGAGCTCACCGTCGCCGAAGGTGAG
>JBKJXT010000230.1:0-23823 GCA_046716205.1 Actinomycetota bacterium | reverse complement strand
AGCAGGTAGGTCTCGGTTTCGCCGTCGTCGAGCGAACGCAGGGAGACGATCGAGCCTGCGATCGCACTGTCGATCGCCGCCGGCGCTGCCACGATGGTCGAGGTGCGCAGGATGTGCTCGAGCTTGAGGATGCGCGACTCCATCATCCCCTGCTGGTTCTTGGTCTCGTGATACTCGGCGTTCTCGCTGAGATCCCCCAGCTCGCGCGCACGCTGCAGGCGTTCGGACATCAACTTTCGGCCGGACGTCTGCAGCTCTTCAAGCTCCGCGGCGAGACGGTCGTACGCGGCTTGAGTGAGCCCGTTCTCGTTCGTGATCTCGCTCATGCTCGACTCCCTGGAAAACACAGACCGTCGGGATGGGCCCGACGGTGCCGCAGAGTCTAGCGCGCGGCCAGACGGGAGGCGAGGGTCCGGCTGAAGGCCCGGGCGCCGGCGCGGTTCAGATGGATGGAGTCGACCAGGTGGCGCTGCGGCGAGAAGCGCGCGCCGTCGATCCGCACGATCGGCGCACCCAGCGTGCCCAACGCGGCACGGTACGCCTCCATGTCGGCGCGCCCGTTGGCGTGGAACGGCACGTAGATCTCCTCGAGCACCGGCATGTCCACCACGACCACGTCGATGCCTGGCGAACGCAGCGTTGTGATCAAGGCCTTGAGCGACGCGATGCTGCGGGTCATGTCGAAGTTCTGCAAGGCTTCGCGCTCCCACGCCTGACGCTGGGCGTCGTTCGAGAAGGCGTAGTCCGCTTCCGGGAAGCGGGCCTCGCCGTGCGCGCCGAGGTTCACGATGCGCACCAGGGCGTCCTGCCCGCGCAGCTGCTTGGCGACCGACGCCGGTGTGCGGAGGTAGCGGCGGATGCGCACCAGCGCCGAACGGTCCTCGATGAAGCGCTCGATGCGTTCGCCCGGTGTCGCCAGGCCAAGCGCGCGCCGGCGTCCCTCACTGGAGAGATAGGACTGCAGATGCTCGGCCTGCACCGGTCCGTTGTCGTTGAGGTCGCGACTCGTCAGCCCGATCATGACGAGCTTGGGCTTGAGCATCGGCAGCACGAAGTCGCGCGTCCACTGCTCGACGGCGATCGCGCCCGAGCCGGGCAGCGCGGCGTTGTACGCGCTCATGCCGGTGATCCGCGTGAACTGCGCGGGCTCGAAGCCGAAGTGCGCGACCGAGCTGCCGACGAACACGGCGTCGACGCCACCAGCGGCGGACAGGGCGCGCATCTGGTCGTACATCTGCGCGGCCTCACGCTGGTTCCAGTGATCGATAGGGGGGAGGCGTGACGCGAGCGTTCGCGCGCCCACCTCCGCGCACGCGACGACCAGCAGCAGGCTGAGTGCAACCAGGCGCCACCGGGGCGCGCTCGGCGCGCGCGGTTCCGGCTGCGGCTGCAGCGTGGTCAGGTCCTGCGTCGTGGTCGCCATCAGAATTGGAAGTAGATGAAGGGGACCGATGTCGCCCCGCTGAAGACCAGCACCGCGGTACCCAGCGCGCCGTACAGCGCGCCGCGCGCCGGGCGAGGCCAGCGCATGAACGCGAGGTCTGGATCGAAGCCGTTGCGTTGCACCACGTCGATCGTGAGGGTTGCGATCGAGGCGAACAGCAGCGTCGCGATCCCGTCCAGGTCGTAGGTGCCGCCGCGCAGCGTCAGGATGCCACGCAGGACCTCGAAGGCCTGGGTGAAGTCCTGCGCGCGGAAGAAGATCCACGTCAGGCACACCAGGTTGAACGTGACGAACGCCGGGACGATGTCGCGCGCCCGGAACCGCGGCGCCTCGTCCAGCTCCGCCCGCCCGCCCATCATCTTGTGCGCCGCGAGGTAGATCCCGTGCAGGCCACCCCAGACCACGAAGGTCCACGCGGCGCCGTGCCACAGCCCGCCGATCAGCATGGTCAGCATGAGGTTGCGGTAGGTGAGCAACTTGCCGGCGCGGTTGCCGCCCAGTGGCACGTACAGGTAGTCGCGCAGCCAGGTCGACAGCGAGATGTGCCAGGTGCGCCAGAACGCGGTGACGTTGCGCGAGAGGTAGGGCTGGCGGAAGTTGTGCATCAGCTCGATGCCCATCAGGCGCGACGAGCCGCGCGCGATGTCGGTGTAGCCGGCGAAGTCCCCGTAGATCTCCAGCGCGAACGCCCAGACGCCGACCAGCAACGTGATCGCGCTGGCCGTCCCGGACCCGTCGAAGGCCTGCCGCACGAACGGCGCCAGACCGTCTGCGATGACGACCTTGCGGAACAACCCCAGCAGGATCAGGAACAAGCCGCTGCGGATGCGCTCCCACCCGGGCCAGGCGCGCGCCTGCTCGACCTGGGGCAGCAGACCGTGCGCACGCTGGATCGGTCCGGCGACCAGGTGCGGGAAGTAGGCGACGTAGACCGCGAAGTCGACGAGGCTCGGGACGGCCGTGCGCTTGCCGCGCCACACATCGATGGTGTAGCTCAGCTCCTGGAAGGTGTAGAAGCTCACGCCGATCGGCAGCAGGACGCGCAGCGTCGGCGCGGTCGCCTCGAGACCGAGGTTACCCAGCAGCGCAGCGCCGGAGTCGACGAAGAAGTTGAAGTATTTGAAGAAGCCGAGGATGCCGAGGTTCACGGCCAGCGACACGTAGAGCCAGCGGTTGCGCTCGCGCCGCTCCGTCGCGATCGCCAATCGTTTGCCGACGTGGAAGTCGACGAAGGTCGAGAGTATCAGCAGGCTGAGGAACCGATAGTCCCACGCGCCGTAGAAGACATACGACGCGACCAGCAACAACCTGTTCTGCGCGCGATGTCCCAGCCGCCAGTACAGCAGCACCACGGCGGGCAGGAATAACGCGTACGCGAATGAGTTGAACGTCACGCAGGATTCAACGAAGCCCGCAGAACCACGTTACGTCCTGCCGCGTTGCGTGCTATGCCCGTTGTGTCGCGTCGGGCCCGAAGAGTTCCTGTATGCGTGCCGCCGTCTCGTTCGCATCACGATGCAGGATGCCGGTCATCCCAACGGCTTCCGCGCCTTCGATGTTCACGCGGAAGTCGTCCACGAAAACGCATGTCTGCGGCTCGACGCCGAGACGCTTCGCCGCGAGCAGGTAGATCTCGGGATCCGGTTTCCGCAGGCCGACGTGTCCGCTGATGATCAGCTCGTCGAAGATCGGCTCCAAGACGTGCAGCGGATAGTCGTCGCCGCCCCAGGAATTCGAGACGAGCGCGGTGCGCACGCCGGCTCGGCGCGCGTCGGCGACGGCGTCCACCATGATCTGGTCGTGCAGCGCGCCGGCGAAGAGTCTCGTTTTGAGACCATCTGAGGCGATCTCGCGCCCGCAGGCCGTGTTCAGCAGTTCGGCCAGCGCCACGTCGAAGTCGGCGGCGGAGAGGGCTCCGATCTCGACCTGGGTGAAGATGCTGTCCGGGTCGCGGGCGGCGCGCACGAAGACGTCGCGCACGAGCGTCGGCTCGATGGACTCCTCGGTACAGAAGGCGGCGAAGGAGTCCAGGACCGACGTCGTCAGGACCCCGCCGAAGTCGACGAGCAAAGCGGTGTGCATATGGCTTCCGCTAACCCCTCTGAACGAGCCCGACCGCGGCGCGTTCGGTTCCGTTTCGCACGATTATTCTGCCTCGTCCGGATAGATGGCGCGAAACTCCATCGGACGTATCGGCAAAGGGCAACCTAACCGAAAAAGCCCCGGCAGGCATCACCTCCAAACCGACGAATCCCGTCCACGTAGGTCAATCGAGGTGGCGGAGGCCACCGACCGATGAGGAGGGAACCACATGGCAACTCGGACAGCACGGCGCGGTTTCGGAACGCGCGCCGTCATCGCAGGGGGCGTCTTGCTCGCCCTCAGCGCAAGCTTCATGAGCGCGAACGCCGACACGGCGCCCGTGGTCAGCTCGAGCAGCGTCGCAACCGGCTGGTCCGGCTCCGACCGTCTGATCACGGTTCTGTTCGACCAGCCGCTGTCGTACAACACCAACAACACCAAGACGACCGTCACGCTCGTTGGCACCAACGCCGACGCGACGGCGCGCACCATGCCGATCTCGTCGATCGCGGAGTCCAACGGACTGTTGTCGGTCTCGGTGGCATCGCAGCCACACCCCGATGATGTCAACCTGGGTGCGGTCTACATGTGGGAGCGTTGGAGCCCCTACACGCTGACGATCAACGCGGTACCGAAGGCAGTGGCCACGCCGAACTCGACGGCGACGCTGAAGTTCAAGGTGGACGGTGCACCGCCGGCGATCACGCTGAACTCGCCGAGCGACATGCTTCCCAACTTCTTTGGTCTGCGTGACGGTCCGCTCGTCGTCGCGGGCGACACCTACTACACCGACGCAGGTGCGGGGGTCTACGTGGCGGGCGAGCCGATCCCCGTCAGTGCCTACTTCATCGACCGTGGCGACAAGGTCAACGCAGCGGGCGACGTGAAGGGTCCCTTCAGCTCGGGCCTCAAGACCGTTCAGTTCATGCTCACGGACGTGCTCACCCGGCAGCGCACCGCTCTGAAGGTGTGGGGCAACGCGACCGACGGCGCGTGGAAGAACCCGGGTTGCACCGACACGCTCTGCACGGGCAAGCTTGACTTGCTCGACCACACGGGCGACGACAACCCCGGTCCTGACAACAGCATCGACATCGCTGAGTACGTTCCTCCCGGCGTGTACTCGCTGCAGATCATCGCTACGGACCTGTCGGGCCTCCGGGCTTACACCAAGCCGTTCAACATCATCCGGCTCGGCTAAGCCTGCCTACCGAAGAGAGGGCCTCTCGAGGCCCTCTCTTTCGTTGGCCGGGAGTTCGTTAGCGCGCCGGGACGCGGTAGGACGGCAGGACGTGCTCGGCGAGTAGCTCCACCTGGCGCACGTCGGGGATCTGCGGGCACAGGATCAGCGTGTCGATCCCGGCCGCCTCGTACTCCTTCACCGCTTGCGCGATGACGTCGGGCGGACCGGCGTGCAGGATCTCGTCGGGGTCGGTCGGGATCTCGCCGTGGTAGTAGCGGTTCAGCGACGCGATGGCGGTCTCGGTGGTCTTGGCGGCGTCGTCGCCCACCGCGACGTAGGCCAGCGCCGAGATGCTGAAGTTCTTCTTCGCGGCGGTCTCGGCCATCGCCCGGATCTTCGGCGCGGCCTCGGTCACTGCAGCGATCCCGCGCGTGCCGAAGATGTAGCCGTCGCCGATCTCGACCGCGCGCGCCACGGCGTCTTCGGCCTTCCCGCCGATCCAGATCGGGGGCAGTGGCTTCTGCATCGGCGCGGGCCCGGTCACGCCTTCGGTCTCGGTCGCCTTCTTCGCGGCGCGCCACGTCTTGCGAATCTTGCGGACCTGGCGCTCGAACTTCTTCTCGCGGCCGGCGAAGCGCGCGCCCAGCACCTTGTAGTCGATCTCGCGCGCGCCGATGCCGAGGCCCAGGTCGAGCCGTCCGCCCGACAGGCGGTCGATCGAGGCGGCCTGCTTCGCGACGGTTACCTCGTTTCGACTCGGCAGCACCAGCACCGTCGTCGCCAGCCGCACGCGCTCGGTCACCGCAGCCGCGGCTGCCAGGCACACCAGCGGGTCCCAGGAGTCGTGCGAGGCGCGGTCGATCGTGCCGAAGACGTGGAAGCCGCCCCGGTCGGCGGCGCGCGCCCAATCGAGGAACAGCCCCCGGTTCAACGGCGGTGTGAGCGTGTTCGGCAGCGCGATCCCGAGCTTCATGGACTCCCCCTTGTTGCTGGTCAACCGGCAGAGCGTACCTGTTCGATGAGCTCAGCCGCGAGGTCGTAGCGCCGGAACGGAGGGATCAGGTAGAGCCCCGCGGCCTGCCCGCGCAAAGCCTCGGAGAGCTCCAGGGCGATGGCCAGTCCCTCGGCGCGCTCGTTCACCGAGGCCCCGATCCGCTTGCGGACCTCGTCGGGGATGTCGATGCCGGGAACCTCGTTGTGCAGGAACTCGGCATGCCGCCGGGTCATCAGGGGCAGCAGGCCCACCAAGATCGGAAGCTCCAGGGGTCCGTAGGTCTGTTGGTAGGCCGACCGGAAGGCCTCCAGGCGCGAGGGATCGAAGACCGGCTGGGTCAGCGCGTAGTCGGCGCCGGCGTCGATCTTGCGCTTGAGGATGCGCGCCTCGCGCTGGATGTCGGGCGCGTTGAGGTTCAGCGCGCACGCCACGACGAAGTTGGTCGACTCGCCGATCGAGGTTCCCGAACGGTCGGTGCCGGCGTTCAGCGACCCCTTCACCAGCGCGATGAGGCCGCTGGGGGTCACGTCGGCGAGATCGGCCGCCTCCGGGAAGTCGCCGATCGAGGTCGAGTCGCCCAGCACGGCGAAGATGTTGCGGATCCCCAGCGCGTAGGCGGCGAGCAGGTCCCCTTGGACACGCAGCAGGTTGCGCCCGCGCGTGGGGAAGTGCAGCACCGTTTCGATGCCCGCCTCTTGCTGGACCAGATGGCACGCAGCCCACGCACTCATCCGCATCCGCGCCGTCGGCATGTCGGCCACGTTCACCACGTCCGCGCCGGCGGTGCGCACGGTTTCGGCGCCGGCAACCAGGCGCGCCGCGGAGATGCCGCGAGGCGGCTCCATCTCGACCGCGATCACGGTGCGGCCCGACGTCAGGGTGTGAAGGAGCGTCGTGGGCGGCTCGGCGCGCAGCGGCGCGGCGAGCTCCGGCTCGGTGTGCCCGTCGCCGACCTCGACCGCGACCGACGTCGTCGGCGCCACTAACGCCTGTGCCATCGCGCGCGTGTGGGCGGGCTGCGTGCCGCAGCAGCCGCCGATCAGCCACGCGCCGGCAGCCTTGAAGGCTCCGACGTACTCCGCGACGTACTCCGGGGTCGCGCTGAACATGATCCGGCCTCCGACGCGTTGCGGGGCGCCGGCGTTGGGCTGCGCGACCAGCGGGATGCCTTCGGCCTCGGCCTTCATCGCGGTGAGGACGCGCAGCACCTGGTCGGGACCTTCGCTGCAGTTCGCGCCCATCGCGTCGACGCCCAGCTCCGCGAGTTTGCGGGCGGCCATCGCCGGCGTCTCGCCCAGCAGCGTGCGGTCGTCGCGGGTGAAGGTGACGGTCGCGATCACGGGTAGGTCGCAGACCTCGCGCGCCGCGAGCACGGCTTGCTCTAGCTCCGCCAGATCCGAGTGCGTCTCCAGCAGCACCACGTCGACGCCGCCCTCGGCCAGCGCGCCGATCTGCTCGGCGAACGCGGCGCGCGCGTCCGCGGCCGATACGCGCCCGTACGGGGCGAGCCGCACACCGAGCGGCCCGACCGAGCCTGCGACCAGCTGTGCGCCGGCCTCTCTCGCGCGCGCGGCGCCGGCGACGTTGATCTCGCGGACGCGCTCGGCGAAGCCGTGCGCGGCGAGCTTGTAGCGGTTCGCGCCGAACGTGTTCGTGGCCACCACCTGCGCGCCGGCCTCGACGAAGGCCGCGTGCACCTCGCGGACGAGGTCGCGCTGTGACACGTTCAGCGCGTCGAAGCAGGCGTCCTGCTGGATCCCGCGCTGCACCAGGCTCGTGCCTGTGCCGCCGTCGCCGATGATCGGGCCGGTCTCGATCAGGCGCGCGAACGCTTCGCGGTCCAGTATTCCTCCTGTGGGTCGGGGGCGGGGGTAGGGCTAGATTAGCCTGCGCGCCGGGGCTGCGTTGCGGGTTAGCGGCCTAGTGGCGCGCCTTCGAACCAGGCCTGTAGCCTATCCAACCGCACCGTTGCCTCTCTATCGGAAGACCAAGAACATGACCTCGAAGATCCGCTTCACCGCACTCGTCGTGACCCTCGGCTTAGTGGCCTCGGGCTGCTCGACCCTCAAGGAGAAGGACCCGTTCAGGGTCAGCGTCTCCTATGACCTCGACCAGTCCAACACGGTGGTGGTGACTCCCCCGGAGATCACCGTCGACGGCCGGTTCGGCTACGTGGCGGTCGCCAACAACACCGAGAAGATGATGAACTTCGACATCGACGACCTCGCCGTCTACGAAAGCATCTTGCCGGGCCGCACCAAGGAGGTCCTCGTGGACGAGGCCGTGGATGGACGCTCCTATGAGTTCTACGACCACAAGAATCCCGGGATCATCGAGGGGTTGTTGATCGTTCGGTTCCGCGAGGACCGGTAGAGCGCCCAGGAAATGAAAGAGCCGACCCGCGGGCCGGCTCACGTGTAGACGAGGGCCTCAGATCGGTGTCGGCTCCAGTGCCGCCACCTCAGTGATCAGCTTGATCACGTCGAGGCTGCCCTCCTGGGCGAGGGTGATCGAATCCTTACGCACCATCAGGATCTGCATGAATTTCGACTCGAACCACACGAAGATCGTCTGGCGGTTCTGCTCGGTCTTGTAGACGGGCGTGTTCCCGTATCGCGTCGGCTCGCGCGAGATGCTGCTGCCACCCAACACGCTCGAGCCGATGATCCCGCGCTGGAACTTCGGATCGTCGGGCGTCGCGTCGGCGGTGAGGCGGGTGATCTGATAGACCGCCTGCAGTTCCTTGCCTTGACGCAACTCGAAGACCTGCGCGTCCTTCTGGTAGTTGTTCGTGCGGGCGCCTTCCTTCTTCAGCTTGTCGGTCGCCTTCTTGGATGGCGCCACCTTCAGGCCGCCCAGGGTCTCGGGTACCACGATGGTGAGGTTGTCGCTGGGGTCGGGCGCGCTCTTGTCGGCGGATGCGGCACCGCACGCGGAGGACACTACCGCGAGCGCCAGCGCTGCCGCCGTGGCGACGATCGGACGCAGGAGTGCTCGGCTCACTTGGGTGTCGGGGAAACGCCGAGGCGTCCGCTCTGGAGATACGGGACCTTGGTGTCGTGGAACTCGTAGGTCCCCGGGTCGAGGGTCACGGTCCACTTCCACGTCTTGCCCGGCGCGACCGGTCCGGAGTCCTTGTAGATCTTGGACCGGTCGTTGAAGTCCGCGACGGTGAACGAGTGGTCCATCGTGTCGTCGTTGCGGAACACGATGATGTCGGTCTTGTAGACGACCTTCTGGTTGGGCTCGAAGCCGTGGCCGACGTCGCGGATCTTGAAGATGTAGGTCTTGGGCTGGTAGCCGGCAGCGACCGGCGCCGTCGAAGTCGGGGTAGCCGACTTCGTCGCAACCTTCTTCGTGGTGGACCTCTTCGGGGTCGGGCTCGCCGACTTCGGGAGGTCGCGGGATGCCGCGATGCACTTCTTGTCGTCCGGATTGCAATTCCCGTAGTTCTGGCCCTTGCTGCACGCGCCCGCAACGAGCGCGAGGGCCGCGACGGCGACCACGATCCGTTTCGTCTTCACTTGCCCTTCACCCTTCCGGAGCGCTGGATAACTTCTTCGGTGGTGCCGAGGTAGGCCTGCACGACCCGCTCGTTGTTGAGAACCTCCTCAGGCTCTCCGCGGACGACCACTTCGCCGAGGACCATGGCGAGCAACTCGTCCGAAACCGCGGAGATGAGCGGCATGTCGTGCTCGATTATTATGAGCGCACATCCGGTTTCTCGCTTCACCTGGTTCAACAAAGGTGCCATATTTTCCGCTTCGCGCTGCGCCAGGCCCGAGGAAGGCTCATCCAGGAGCAGGACCCGCGGCTCGCTGGCCAGCACACATGCCAGGTCGACGACCCGCCGGGTGCCGGTTGAGACCTCGCTGATGAACTTCTCCCGGTAGGCCTCGAGGCCGAGCAGTTCGACCAGGATGTCCACTTTCTTCCGAAGCCGGCTCTCGGACGCGCGCGCCTGCGGCAGCCCCAGGCCCTGCACGATCATGGACTTGACCTCGATCTGGCGTTCGAACGCGATGGCGATCGTCTCGGAGACGGTCAGCGACGGGAAGAGCTTTGCGTCCTGGAACCGGCGGATGAGCCCGATCTTGGCGCGCTCGTCGGGTGCCAGCGAGGTGATGTCCCTGCCGTCGAAGAAGATCTGACCGGCGTCGGGAGCGTTGAAGCCCGAGATCATCTCCAGCACGGTGGTCTTGCCGGCGCCGTTGGGACCGATCAGCCCGAGCGTCTCGCCTTCACGCAGGGCGAAGGAAACGTTGTTGACCGCGGCCACGCCGCCGTAGTGCTTGGTGAGCCCCTGCACCTCGAGGATGTTCGCTCGCTCGCCTTCGCGGATCTTGACGCGGTCGGTCGCGGTTGCGCCGACCGCGAGCGTGCGTCCGCCCTTGAGGAAGACCGCGCGCATGATGTCGGGCCGCCCAAGCAGTTCCTCGGTCGGTCCGTCGAAGCGGACCTCGCCCTTCTCCATGAAGATGGCGCGCTTGGCGACCGTCAACGCGACGTTGACCGACTGCTCCACGATGATGATCGTCGTGCCGCGCTGGTGGATCGCCTCAACGATGCCCAGCAGCTGCTCGACGATCTGCGGCGCGAGACCGAGCGAGAGCTCGTCGATCATGAGCAGCTTCGGGCGCGCGAGGAAAGCCTGGGCGAGCGTGAGCATCTGCTGCTCGCCGCCCGACAGTGAACCGGCGATCTGCCCGATGCGTTCCCGCAAGATGGGGAAGTAGGTGAAGATCTGCTCGACCTCTTCGCCGTGCTTTGGGTCCTGGCCGTAGAGCCAGCCGGCCAGCTGGAGGTTCTCGCGCACGGTGAGTCCGGGGAAGATGCCGCGACCGCCGGGGGTCTGCGCAGCGCCGTGGCGGGCGATCTCGTGCGGCGGGACGTGGGTGATGTCACGACCGTCCAGAACGATCGCGCCGCCGGTGGCTTCCTGCGTCCCGCTGATGGCACGAAGCAGCGTCGATTTCCCGGCGCCGTTGGTGCCCAGCAATGCGATCAGCTCGCCCTCCTGGACGTCGAGGTCGACGCCGAAGAGCACCTGCACGCTCTCGTAGTGGACGTCGACGTCGCGCATGACCAGGAGCTTGCCGCGGCCTTCGGCCTTCGCGCGCCGCCACTCCTCGCTGGCGAGCGCCGCCGCCGTGGCCGAGCGGATATCGAACTCGACGAAGGGACCGGCGGTGACGTAGATGATCGAGGAGATGACACCGAAGGGAACGAAGTACACCAGGCCCCAGCGCAGCCCGTCGGACAGCGCGGGCCCGATCAACAAGCCGAAGGCGAAGTAGGCGGGGAGCTGCCAGACCTGCAGGGTGGCGAGCCCCAGTGCTCGCAGGCGCGCGGGGATGACCACACTCGTGACGGCGACCTGTGCGGGCTCGATGATCGCGTTGGCGAACGACAGGAACGTGCCGATCGCGATCGCGATGTAGGGGTTCGGCGCGAGCGCGATGCCGAGGTAGCCGAGCGAGGTCGCGACCCCGGCGTAGCCGTTGATCATGACAACGCGTCCGGGGTTGCGGCTAAGGAATCGGTCGGTCAGCGGTCCGCCGATCATCAGACCGAGCAGCACGGCGAGCGCAGCGACGGAGCCGGCGATGCCGCGGCCGAGGATGTTCACGCCGTGGACGCGCGCGAGATAGAGCCCGTACACGATGGCGAACCCGCGTCCGGAGATCGTCGAGAACGGGATCGAATAGCAGATGCGGCGCAACGTGCGGACACCCCATGCGGCGCGGAAGGCCTCGCCCATCGACGGCGGCTCTTGGGCGCGCCGCGCGGTCTCTTCGTCCGCGCCGAACGCCTTGCGCTCGTGGTAGCCGCGGATCGGTTCGGGCATGCGCAGGAAGTACAGCGACAGCACGATCGCGAGCGAGCCGAAGATGATGAAGGGCAGGCGCCAGCCGTAGTAGAACCCGACGATGCCGATCAACAGCGGCGCGAAGATGCCCGCGACGCTGTACGCGGCGTGGCGGAAGGCGAAGGCCTGGCCGCGGTACTCCGGCGGCACGTAGTCGGCGATGAGGCCGAAGCCGGCCGCGCCGGGACCTTCGGATCCGATGCCGGTCACGAATCGGCTGCCGATCAACGCTGGCGCCGATCCGGCGAAACCGGCGCCTACCACGCCGGCGGATGCGATCGCGTTGCCGACGCCGTAGAGCGTCACGCGCCTGCGGCGGTCGGCGAGGTAGCCCATCGGGATGGCCAGGACCGTGACGAGCAGGCTGATGTAGGCGCCGGCGGAGATGAGCCCGCTGACGTTGGTCTTGAGAGATCGTTGGATGTCGGGCAGTGCGAGCCCGTACGCCTCGGCCGAGAACGTGCCGACGACGCCCAGCGACATCAGCACCACCAGCGGTTTCTTGCCGTAGGAGCTGCGCAGGTTGCTGGGGCGGATGCCCTCGCGCATCAGCTTCAAGGTCTTGCGGAACAGGCCACCCTTCAGCGCGAGGTCGGAGCGGGACTCGGCGGCCTCCCGCGTTCCGGGGATGTAGCTCTCATGCATCTCGGTGGGGGCGTCGGACTTCGGCGCGACGTAGTCGTCGTCCTTGCGGAAGGCCCAGCGATCGGGCGCGGCCGCCTGCTCCTCGGCCTTCGGTTCCTCCTCGACGTCGATCTGCGCGCCGGCGAGCGGCCGCGGATCTTCGTCTTTGCGACGACGGCTCATACGGGTGCCTCTCCGAAGATGCGGGACTTGAGGGTGTAGCGCTGTTCGGGGTTGAGCGCGCCGATGCCTTGGCTCTGGACGGCAGGCGCGAGCGGCGCGAGCCGCTTCTCCCATGCCTCGGGGCTGTAGTCGGCGAACAGGGTCGGCACGATGATGTTGCGGCGCATCGCGACCACGCGCAGCACCGCGTCACGGACCCCGTAGACGATCTGGGTCAGCCCGCCGGGGATCGCCATGAGGATCACCAAGCCCAGCGTTCCGGTCAGGACCTGTTGCAGGCCGGGGAAGAACAGGATGCTCGCGATGAAGTACGCGGCCCCCATCACCGCCCCCATCACCGAGGACACGCCTCCGATCACGATGATGATGAAGACCTGGATGCTGGCGGCCGCACTGTAGGTGGCGCGGTCCATCCCTCCGTCGATCACGATCAGCAATCCGCCGGCGAACGATGCGAGGAACCCGGAGATCGCGAACGCCATGAGCCGCGTGCGGACGACGTCGATGCCGAAGGACTGCACACCGGCCTCGTTGTCTCGCAACGCGATGAGGACACGCCCGGCGCGGCTCTTCCGCAGCGCTTGCACGCTCAGCAGCGTCGCGACGAACAGCAGCAGTGCGATGTAATACATCCGCTGCGGTTGCGAGAAGCTGACGAACAAGTGGGGCTTCGTGACATCCTGCGTCGGCGCCCATCGGCCGAGGTACTCCTCGTCGAACAGGAACAACGGCATGATGACCGCGATCGCGAAGGTCGTCACCGCAAGGAAGAGCCCTCGTATCCGTAGCGCGGGGATGCCGACGAGCGTCGCGAAAAGCGCGCCGGCCAAGCCCGCGATCGGGAGCATGATCAGGAAGGGCACGCCCCACAAGCGCAGGCGCCCCCCGACGAACGCGCCGACGGCGGCGAACGCGAACTGTCCCAGGCTGATCTGTCCCGACCAGCCGGTGAGCACCACGAGTGAAAGCCCGATGATCGCGAACGCCCACAGACGGGTCACCGACAGCGCGGTATTGGATCCGACGATCCATGGGATGACCCCGAGAACGGCGGCGAGGATCGCGAAGATCGCGTACCGGGCGCGCCGGATCGAGGGGATCTTCAGCATCTCGCGTGGTGTGGACCGAACCTCTTTGACGGCCTTCCAGCTCGTGGTGTCATCCGCGCGCGTGAAGATGCGCTTCTTCTGGATCAACATCGAGCCGAGCAGGACGACGACGGTCATGATCTGGAGCAGCGCCGAGACGCCGGTCGCGTAGGAGATCGACTGGCGCAGCACGACCATCCCGATCGCGGTGAAGAATGCGACGGGCATGCTCGTCATGCGGGCGACGACCGCAGCGGTGAGGGGAAGCAGCAGCTCGGAGTAGTCCGTCAGCCCGGTGATGCCCGCGTACTGCTGCACCGGCTGGACGGCGACGGCCGCGATGCTCGAGATGACGCCCGCGATCGTCCAGATCCCGATCTGCAGGAGCTTCACGTTGATCCCGAGCAGCGCTGCGCGGTCGGAATTCTCGGCGGAGGCTCGGATGGCGGTACCGACGCGCGTGCGCCGGAAGAACACGGCCAGTGCGATCGCCGCGAAGAGCATCAGCCCGAAGCCGACCAGGTGAGCGATGCGGAACGGCACCCCGGCCAGGACGACGTCGAGGTTGGGATATGGCCCGAGGAACACCGGTATCGTCTTCACCACGTCGTTGGCGTGGATCGCGGAGTCGATCTGCTGAGAGATCGACGTGATGAACCCCACCATCAGGATCGTGACGACGGTCATGACCAGACGGGGGTGTTTGAAGAACAACGCCGCCGAGATGAGTCCGATGACCGCCGCGACGAGCGCGCCGATGGCGATCGCCACGACCAGCGCCGGCACGTACGGCATGTACTGACGGGTGTAGAACTCGAAGAAGAGCTGGGCCGTTATCGAGCCCAGCGCGAGCTGCGCCCAGTTGACGATCCGCACCGTGCGGTAGATCAGCACGAGGCTCACCGCGGTAAGGCCCGCGGCCATCGCCGGGAACATCGCTTGGAGCACCGCGGAATAGGGGACCTTCATCGGCCAGCCGAGGATCGCGAAGAGCCCGGCGGCAGTCAGAACGCCGACGATGGCTCCGGTGCGGATCTGGGAGCGGCTGAGGTTGCTCATCAGATGAATCCCGTTGGATCGAGACGCATCAGGCTTGCCGAGAAGTTCCCTTCGATCAGCTCGCCGGCGTTGGCGATGACGTAGGACTCCTTGATCGGCCAGCCGCCGTAGGCCGTCGAGATCCAGAACGTCCCCGTCATCGTGGCCTGGAAGTCGCCGGTGATCGTCAGCGTCCAGGTGATCTTGTAGGCCTGCGCGAGATCGGCGCACACCTCGACGATCTCCGGCGCGCCGACCTCGACGTGCGATCGGAGCGTGTTCGACGAGGGCTGCAGGATCTCGTTGCCGTCTGCGTCCGGGACGCCGGTCCCGCGCTTGGGAGAGAACTCCGGCGAGGCGTCCTCGACGATCTCTCCTGCGTTGATCGGGAACGTCATCATCCGTATCGGGTCGGTCGGGCCGAAGACGTAGGCCCGGTCGTCGGTAGCGCTCTTCGGCGGGATGTCGATCTGCTTGAGGAAGAGCCCGGGCGCGTCTGCCTGCGGGTCGGCCTCCTCGTCGATGCCTGGGGAGGGATGGACCTCGAAGCGCATGTGGACGTTGTTCACCCGGTTGAAGAAGCTGAAGTAGTAGCCCTCATCCGCCACAGGGCCGATGCCCGTGAGGTCGTTCTCGGTGATGTAGAGCTGCTCGGGCTCGCCGCTGTGGTTGCCGTAGTGCGCGAAGAGGTACTTGCCTTCCACGGGGCGAGGCTCGTTCTCTCCGACACGGATGTCGTTGGGCGATGCGTCGCGCGCGGACGGCGCCGATGGCGGCGGACACAGCTGGAAGCCTGCGCAACCCCGCTGGTAGGGGTTCTCCTCGCAGGGATCAGTCTTCGGCGGCGGGGGCGGCGGCGGCGGAACCTCGAACGGAGGGGGTGTGGTCGGGAAATCCGGCAGGGGTGCAGCCGGCTCCGCCTTCTTGACCTTGGCACCGAAGATGAGGCTGACCGGGACGGCCTGGACCTCAACCTCGGGCTTCGCGCGGAACGCTGAGCACGACGTGAGCGTCGCGAACGCGACCGCAAGAACAGCGACGTTACGCGATCTCGATCGCTTCATCGACCTTCTCCTTGGCGGGTTTGGTTCTCGGGGTTCTCTTGAACAGACGCGCGAGAGCACGCCGAAGCTCAAACTTCTCTACCGGCGGGCTCAGAAGCTCCGGCGCATAGGGGTTGCGCAACGACAGCCGGCTCACGATCGAGATGAAGCGGATCGTGAAGGGCTGAGCCTCGAACAGCCGGCGCCGCATCGAGCGGGAGAGCTCCTCGGCGGCGAAGACCTCGTCGTCGGTCACCGTCTGGCTGAGGTCCCCCCAGAGGGTGCGGGTGACGAGCCATGCGAGTTCCCGATGCTCCTCGTCGGGAACCACTTTCTGGACGTAGGCCAGCGGTGTGACGTACGGATCGCCGACTCCGAGGTCGGTCGCATTGTCCCGGAGCTCGGTGTAAGCGAGCGCGATGCGCGCCTGGCGTCCGTACTCAAGCGCCCATTGCCTTCGCCTGCTGCGCCGGCGGGACTTCAGGTAGACCGGCCATGCGAGGTAGAGGATCCCGATCAGGGCGAAGACCGGCAGCAGCAGCAGCACGATCGTGCGGAGCTGCTTCCACAGCAGGCCCGGCGGGATCTTGCGCAGCGGGACGAACAGCTGTACGGAGATGTCGTTGGTCGGGATGATGTCGGCGTTCTGCTGCTGATCGCTCTGCCCGACGATCGCGATCGCCTTCTTCGGCAGACCGGTGATCGGCAGCCATCCGTAGCCCTCGAAGTAGACCTCCAGCCACGAGGCGCCGTTCGCCGGCCGGAACTCCAGGATGTTGCCGATGCGCTTGCCTCGGTCGTAGCCGTAGCCGATGCGCGCGGGGATGCCGGCCCAGCGCGCCAGCAGCACCTGGGCGGCGACGAACTCGAACGGCGAGCCCTCCTGGCTTCCTGCGAGCATGTCCTGCACCTTCGATGGCGGCACGTGGCTGGGAAGCCCGGCGCCGGTGACCGTGAAGACGTCGAGGAATGCCTTGCGGACGAACTCGAGACGCTTCCACAGGTTCGTCGGCGCCTTCGCCAGCAGATCGGCGACCGCCGGCGGTGGCGGCTGTTTGGCGGTGTCGGAGAAGTCGACGAGGATCTGCTGGTTCGGCGCTGGCGCGTTGGCGAGGTCGTCCTCGGTCGGCAGGAGCGCGAACACCGCGGTGTAGGCGAGCCCATCGCGGACCTGGCCCTCCTTCACGCGCAGGGTCTGGCTGCGCGCGTCGGTGACGAGCTTGGGGAGGGCCTTCCCGACGATCTGGTTCATCCGTGCGGGCAGCGGCATGACCGTTCCGTCGAGGCCGTAGATCGTGATGTCGGCGCGCACCTGGCCTTCTGCCGGCACGCCGAAGACCTCGGTGAGACGGCCGGTCGGCGGCGCGTCCTGGAACGAGGACGCGCTGTAGGGCGGCAGGCGGAAGTCCTGTCCGTCGTAGACGTCGAGCACGCCGGCGCGCCACGGACCGGTGAACGCGCTGTTGACGGTGAACAGGACGCGATCCTTCACCGCCGACAACGGGATCGGCCGCGGGAGCTCTGCCTTCTGGGTCGGGTCGAAGAACGGCTCGGGGAACAGCAGGTTCAGCTGGCTGGCGCCGATCAGCGCGGCGATCAGCAGGATCACGATCGGCGCGGTGCGAGCTGCGCGCTTGAGCTCGTAGGCGGTGGAAACGCCGTCGCCTTCGCCGCGGTCGGCGCGGTAGATCACCGCGAGGCCGACGGCGAAGCTGACGAACGCAACGATGCCGGCGGGGATCTGGGCTTCCGACGGCTGCGCGATCGCGGAGAACGCGATCACCGGGATCGGGACGAGGATGCCGACGGCGGGTTTGCGTCCAAGCGATCCGACCCACGCGGCCGCGAACCCGACCAGACCGAGTGTCCATGGGAGAACCGCGTGCCAGCCAAGGTCGAAAGCCGCAGGCGGGCGGTGCAGGCGCGCATCCGCGACGGCCTGGCCGATCTCCTTGCCGAGGTTGCCCAGGAGGTCGAAGTTGTTCGGGAAGATCGCCAGGAGCAAGCCGGCGAGCAGGATCACGCCGAGCGAAAGACCCTGGATGAGGCTCGCTCGCTTGGTCGCGCGCGCAGCCCACACCGCGGCGCCGACGCCGACGATGCCGCCCGCGGCGGCGTAGAGGCGCGGCGTGATGCCGACGAACATGCCGCCGACCATGAACGCGCAGCCGATCGTCGTGGACAGCGCGCCCAATGCCGGGCGGATGATCTCTTCCTTGGTGAGCGGGCGGTATTCGTCGCCCAGCGGAGCGATCTGGCGGGGCGCCTCGGGCTCGACGATCGGCGCGCGATCGGGTGCCTCAAGCGGGGAGTCCGGTGTCTCCAGCGTCGGATCGTCGACGACGGTACTCATAGCTGCATCCCCGCGCCGACCTCGGTGTACAGCGCGCCGGCGATCGACTGTCCCGGACGCAGCTCGACGATCTGACAGCCCAGCGCGGTCGCGGTGTTCACCGACTCCTCGGATTCCTCGTCCCAGACCAGCGCGACGACGAGCACCGATGAGCCCTTGTTGATGAGGAGCTTGAGCTGTGCGGCGTCCTCTCGACGGAGGTGCGGCGTGATCAAGATGTTGTGCGCGTCGCTGCGCGGGTTCATCACCATCTGCATCAGCGCGTCACCCAGCGTCTTGCGGCCGGGTTCCACCCGCGCGCACGCGTCGAGCATCTGCATCGGCGAGCCGGGTCCGCGCAGTTTGCGCGTCAACGGACCGTCGTTGGTCAGCACCGCGACCGAGTACCCCTCGCTGAGGTGCTTCACGCCGAGCGACGCGGCCACGCGCACGCCGGCCTCGAAGGACTCCGACGTCTCTTCCTTGGAGTGGGCGGCGCGGTTGGTGTCGAGGATGATCGTGATCTGGTCGGTGATGCCCTGCTCTGCCTCGCGCACCATCATCACGCCCGTCTTCGCGTACGCGCGCCACACGATGCGACGGAGGTCGTCACCGGGGGAGTACTCGCGCATCCCGTAGAACTCGAGACCCGACGGCCACGGCTTCGACACCGGGGGACGGATCGGCGGGTCCTCGAAGTGACGGGTGAGCGGACGGTCGCTGACGTTCTCGATGTTCGGGTGGATCAAGAGCTCGAACTCCGGCACGAGCACCATCTCGCGTTGTGTGAGCCCGAGCGGGTCGCCCCAGCGCGCGATCAGCGGTCCGAGCTTGTAGGCGCCGCGCCGGCGGCACTGCAGGCGATAGGAGTGCGCGATGTCCTGTCCCGAGTGAAGCGTTGCGATCGGCAACTGCACCGGCTGACCCAGACGCTCGGGGATCAACTCCTCGAGCACGATCGTCGAGAGGCGGCGCTTGCTGTGCAGGGTCAGGTCGACGCCGAGGATCTCGCCCTCGCGCGCGCGCGCCCGGACCTCGGAGCGCTCGCCGCTCAAGGGCAGCGAGCGGCGTCCCGACAGGTAGGTCACGATCAACAGCGCGAGCGTGCCGTACGCGAACAGATACATCGTCTTGCCGGCGACGAGCTTGCCCAGACCCCACAGCAACAGGAAGAGCACGAACGCCAGCAGCCCGATCGGCGTGATGCCGAGCTTGCGCTGCAGCCGGTTGAGCGCAGGGCGGAAGCGGCGCGTGTCGGTGACACGCGCGACAACACGCCCAGTCGCCTCGAGACCCCGTTTCAATGACGCCATCGTCGTCGCTCTCGCTCGATGTTGGTTACTTCTGCATCCTCTTGACGACGGCCTTCCCGTCGCCGCCTGCCTTGATGTCGCTCATCAGCGGCGCCTTCACGCGTCCGACGACGCGCTCGAGGATCGCCTCGACGCTCTCGCCGCGCAGGATCGCGTCCGGCGCGAGGATGAGCCGGTGTGACATGACCGGGAACAGGATGTGGCGCACGTCGTCCGGGTAGACGTCGCTGCGCCCATCCGATGCCGCGAGCACGCGCGAGGCACGCAGCAGGTTGATCGGCGCGCGCGGAGAAGCGCCGAGGGTCAGCCCCGGCTCCTCACGCGTCGCCTGCGCGAGGTCGACGATGTAGTAGCCGACCGCATCGGAGATGTTCACTTCGTTCTGCGCGAACTGGATCATGTCCGTCGCGGTGTCGGTGTCGATGACCGCACCGAGGGCGTCGACGGCGAGCTCCTTCGCGTTCGAGAACATGATCGAGTGCTCTGCCGCGCGGTCCGGGTATCCCATCTTGAGCTTGAACATGAAACGGTCGAGCTGCGCTTCGGGGAGTGGGAACGTACCGGCTTGCTCGATGGGGTTCTGGGTCGCGAGCACCAGGAACGGGCGCGGGAGGTTGCGCACCACACCGTCGCCGGTGACGCGGCGCTCCGCCATCGCCTCGAGCAACGCCGACTGCGTCTTCGGCGTCGCTCGGTTGATCTCGTCGGCGAGCAAGATGTTCGCGAAGATCGGACCCTCGTGGAAGACGAACTTCTTCTTCTCCTGGTCGTAGATCGATGAGCCGGTGATGTCACCCGGGAGCATGTCCGGCGTGCACTGGATGCGGCCCTGCAGCGCATTCAGCGACTGCGCGAGCGCTCGCGCCAGGACCGTCTTGCCGACGCCCGGAACATCTTCGAACAGGATGTGTCCTTCGGAGAGCATGGCGACCAGCGCGAGTCTGATGACGTCGTCCTTGCCCTTGACGACTATCCCTGTGTTCGAGACCACTGCATCGAAGATCCGCTGGTAGGTCTTCGCATCAAGCTGCGCGCGTCTCGTCGACGTGGTCGCCTTGCGGGTCGCTGTGGTGGTTGCCATCTGTTTCCTTTCGTGCTTTCGGTCTCAGACCGGTCGTCGGTCAGAAATCTGCTTGTCCGCCTTCGATGAGCTTGCGGTCGTCCGGCGTACAGGGCGCGCCGCGTTTGAATAACCTTTCATCCGGCTTGTCCGGCCAGTCGTTCCAGTAGGAACGCTCGCCGAGGTCCATCACCCGCAGGCAGCCTTCTGCGGTGTCTCCGGGCGCGCGTCCGTCCGGATCCCACCACCACGCCATCGCGGTATCCACGAAGGTGAGGTTCGCGACTGCCTTGCTGTTGTAGGGCCCGTACCCGCCCGTCGGGACGAATGGGTTATCCATCTTGGTGTATTTGAACGTGTACATCCCTTGCTGGACCGTCTCTGGCGTGAGGTTCGGACCCGCAGCCTGGATGGCCTCGAACAGGTTGAGGAACAGGTGGTAGATGTCGAAGTTGAAGAACGCATTCGGCTCGGAGCCGGGCTCCATGTAGGTGTAGGCCTTGTAGTGCATCTGCGACTTGTATTCAGGCTGGCGCCAGTGATGTGAGATGCCGAAGCTGTTCGCCTTCTGATCGCCGTATTCGCGGTTCCAGATCGCGCGGAACATGCGACTGGTGTGATCCCAGTACCACTCCGGGTTGTAGTTCAGCGTGCGCGCCTGGCCCTGCATGATCCCGACGGTCGTCTCGGTCGCGACCGGGACGCAGTAACAGATCACGGTCGAGACGCCGTCGGCCTTGTACTTCTGCATGATGCCCGGCGCCTCGCGGTGCCCGGCCGGTCCGGTGCCACCGGCGAAGTAGGTCTGGAGGTTCTCATTGAGGTCGAGGCCGCACATCTCACCGGTGTACTTGATCAGGAGTTTGGCGAGCTCTTCGCTCTCGGGCCCGCGCTGGGAGTCTTTGGGGTAGATGAGGCCGAACTTGCGGTTCGCTGCCTTCAACTCGGCGTCCTGCGCGTGCATCGCCTTCCGGTCCTTCAACTTGCAGAGGAAGGATGCGCTCCACTGCGCTTCCGCCTCCTGATCCGGGAAGAAGCCCCAGATGTAGGGCTTGTAGTTCTCGTACTTGGCTCGCGCGACGTCGGAGTTGAGCCCGAACGTCGGAACCTGCAGATCCTCGGCGAGCTTGGCCATGTAGCACTGCCCACCGTCGCCGAGGTGCACCGTCGCGAACGGGTCGTGGTCCTGGCGGGTCACGAACGCGTCGCCCTCGCGCTGGGGGCACTTTGAATCGAGCCCTCCGGTCGAGTCCTGGGCGACGACCTTCACGGTGCGGCCGTAGGTCTGGTAGCGCTGCTGGAAATACCGCAGCTGCGCCTTGATCGTGCGCACGAGATTCACGAACTGGTAGGGCGCAGTGCTCGCCCCGTTGTTCTCCTGGTTCGGCTCCCAGGGGGTGTTCATGTCACCCTCGATGCCGAGGTCGTTGTAGAACACGACCTTGATCTCGTCCTTGGTGACACCGGCCTTGTACGTGGCGCCGCCGTTGTCTCCGTCGAAGAACGGTACGCAGGGCGGCGAGAGCGGGTCTTCGGTCTGCCGCGGCGGGTTGCCGACGCAGGCCTTCTGGCGCGGCCGGAACTGCGGCGGAGGCGGGGGGGTGTATTGACCGGGGAGCGCGCCCGAGCCGGCGCCGCCCGATCCGATACCCGAGGAGTCGGCGAGACCGGTCTCCCCGAAGTTGCCGCCGGTGCCGGTGTCGCTGTTGCCCGGGACGGGCGCGTACTCGGCGGTCGCCGTGGGGTTCTGTTGGGGAACCTTCAAGGGATTGGGGAGAACGGCCAGAACCAGGACCGCAGCAGCAAGCCCCGATGCCAGCGGCGGCCAGCGGCGGGGCGCACGAGGAGGCGGAGAGGTGACCATCGTGGGCTCGTTTAGATAGGGGACAGCTCTTGGCTAAGGTTGATCATCAGGCTCGTGGCCGGGATGCGTAGAGGAAACGGACAATAGGATCCACTCCGCAGGGCAGCGGTCAACATTACCTTATTCGTCGCGGCACCTGCCAATCCTCCGGGCCGTTTTCCCTGGTCCTGAACGCAGGAAGAGGAAGAGACAGTCTCAGCGCGCCCATGCCGCATCCCGGGCCGCGTCGAGGAGGTCCATCCACAGGTCCACGTCCGAGCGGTCCGGCGCGGGAGCTTTCCCGGACAGGACCCGGCTGGCGCGGGCGGCCGAGGCTGCATCGACGACGCCGTAGCCCTCATAGGTGTAGTAAACAGGAGTGGTCGGCCAATGGCCCGCCAGCTCGCCCCCTTCCGGGGATGGATCGGCCGTCTTGAGGACCACATCCTCGGCTTCTTGCCTGGTCAGGCGCCCATCGGCGAGTGGACCGGCTCCCGGGAGTGTCGCGCCGGGGGGTGCCACCGCGAGGCCTCCGGCGTGGGGCCCCTCGACGGTGTCACCGAACGCTTCACGTGCTGCGAGCACCTGGGCCGACAGAACTCCTGCCGCCACGGGAGTCGCGCATGACGTCCCTCCGTGGCGACTGCTCGCGGAGAGTGAGAATGGGTGGGCCGACGGCCAGTTGGTTCCGAAGGAGCTGACGTCGACCGGGATCGCGTGCCACCAGGTGGCTTGCCCGTCGGCCGGATCGACCGCGCCGACGGTAACCACCCAGGACGGGGCGGTGTATGGCGAAGTCAGGGTGGTGTTCCGATCCGGGAGCCCGAAGTTGGAGAAGCCGTTGCCGGCGGCGAAGGCGACGATCTTGCCGTCGTCGGTCATCCGGCGGGTCCAGGTGGTGCTGCCCACTGGGATGTTGGCGATCGGACCCCATGAGTTGGAGATGACATCGATCCACGGCTGTTTCGCAGCCCACTGCAGCGCTCGCTCGCCGAGTCCCTCGATGCTGACGATCAGCGCGTTGGGGTTCGACCCGACGGTCTGGCCGGCCGCCACACTGATCGAGCCTGTCCCGTGACCCTCGTCGTCGAGGTTCGGCAGTTCTTCGCGCCCGCCGCTGGTAGCGCCGTCTGCGATGTTGATCGTGCCGATGATGCGAGTGCCGGGAACCCAATGCAGCCGCGTGGCGCCCGACAGCAGGAACTTCCCCTCGTCGTCGGCGCGCGCGCTGGCGTAGTCGGTCGCGTCGAGCGACAGGTTCAGGGGCTTCGCGGTCGCGGGGTAGTTCTCGATGTATTCGGACGGGTGCACCGTGAACTCCGGGGCGCGGAACTCCTGGTGGTAGGGGTTGATGCCTGTGTCGATGAACGCCACCACGACGAACGGCTTGCGCTTGAAGGCCTGCACGCGGCAGATCTCCTCGTCGAGGTCGGACAGGGGCAGGCAATGGGCGTCCAGACGCGTTCGCGTGCCGTCGGACCAGTAGCCGAGACCGCCCGTGGCGTAGACGGCGTGGCCGGGCGTGGGAGTGAGCAGGGCGCAGCAAAACAACAGAAGAAGGGACCGCTTCATACGAGCCCATTCGCCGCGCCGGCCCGTTTCCCTCTCGCAGGGGGTTGGGTCGCCCCGCGCGCTTTGGCGCGCCGTGGGGCGCCCGCGCGCCGAATCGTTCTCATACGGGATAGGGCTCATATATGAGCCCTATCCCGTATGAGAACGATTCGGCG
>JBKJXT010000229.1:0-3891 GCA_046716205.1 Actinomycetota bacterium | reverse complement strand
ATCTATCGTGGCGTCATCCGTGTCGAGCTCAACGACAACGGTTCGATGCGTGTGATCGATTCGTTGTCCTTCACGCATTACCTGCGCGGTCTGGCGGAGGTCCCGCTGTCGTGGCCGCGAGAAGCCTTGCGCGCACAGATCATCGCGGCGCGAACCTACGCGCTCGACGCCTACCGGCGCGGCCGCTCCTCCGCGGCATCGCGCGGATATGACATCTGCTCGACGGATCAGTGCCAGGTGTATCAAGGCGCACGCATCGAGCGGGGCGCGTTCGGCGAGCGTTGGATCAAAGCGGTCGACGACACCAAGGGCAAGATCCTCGCCTACAACGGTCGGCCCATCACCGCGTTCTACTTCTCTACCTCCACGGGACGGACCGAGCGGTCGTTCCCCGGAGGAACGCCGCAGCCGTGGCTGCCCAGCGTGTCGGGAGAGGATGGCGATGCCCCCCTGGCGCGTTGGACCGCGCGCATCCCTGTGACGGACATCGGACCGATCCTGCGCGCGCACGGGCTCGCGGCCGGCCGGGTCACCTCGGTCGCTCGCTCCGGCGATAGCGTCGTCGCCACCACGACCGATGGCTCGACGAAGATGACCGCGCGCGAGTTCCGCATCGCGATGAACACCGAAGCGCCGTGCCTGTATCCAGATCGGTTCCCGGACCGCCGGGGCACAGCAGACGGCAACAAGCTGCCGCAGGCGCTGCCGTCGAGCACCTACACGATGACGATGTCCGGCTCTACGCTGATAGTGCGGGGCCGCGGCTGGGGTCACGGCGTCGGGATGTCGCAGTACGGCGCGCGCGCGCTTGCCGAGCGCGGCAAGACCGCGCGTCAGATCTTCGCTCACTACTACGGTCCCGCGCGCCTGACGACGGTGCGCGAACCAAGCGCGATCCGCGTGCTGGCGGCCGACGGGATCCGGCGTTTGCGCATCAGCGCGACCGGCGGGTTCCGCGTGCGCAGCTCTACCGGCAGCGTCCTCGCCGCGTCGGACCGGTTCGAGATCCGAGGCGGCGACAGCCTGAGGATCACCCACGGGATCGGCCCGCGCGCCAAGCCGGTGTTGTCGGTCGAGCCGACGACGACCTCGCTCGCGGTGGACCCCGAGGTCCCGGCCAAGCTGCAGTTCGAACTCTCCAGAGCCGCGCTCGTTCGCCTCGAGGTGTCCGACGAGAGCGGTGTGGTGGTGCGCACTCCAGAGCGCTCGCTCGAGCGTGGCAGCGCGTCACTCCAGGTGCCGATCAAAGACGCCGCCGGGCGCGCCCTGTTACCCGGTGAGTACAAGGTGGTGATCGCGGCGTTCGACGGCCTCGACCGCGTGCGCAGCGGGAAGGTCGCGATGTCGCTCGCCGGAGCGGTCACGCCCTCGACGCCCCCCGCGGTGCCCGGCGGTTCAAGCAGCACGGCTCCGCTCGTCGCGGTGGTCGCCGGCGCGGTCCTGCTCGCGGCGGCGATCGTCAGCTTCCGGGCGCGCCGCTCACGCGTCGCTTAGCCGAAGGTGAAGGTGAACAGCCGGAAGCCCTTGCTCACCTCGAACGTGAGGGTGTGGGTGCCCACATCGGCCATGCCCACCGCGGTGAACAGATCCGAGCGCGCGACCTCGATCGTCGCCGGTTCGCCGGGCAGACCGTCGATCTCGATGCGGGCGCTCGCGCGGTTCCCCGCTGGGGCCGCGACGAAGAATACGTCCCGCGCGTAGAACGGCAGGATCACACGGGCGCCGTCTTCGGTCGCCTCGAGGAACTCGGCGTTGTTGTGCCAGGCGCCCTCCAGGAAGAAACGGCCGTCGGTGCCCGCCTTGGCGATCTGTGCGGAGCTCGGTGCGGCGTAGCGGACCGTTCCGTCGGGTCGGAACCCTTCGTCGTTACCCAGTGACCCCGACTGCGACCCCCGCTGGTATCCCGCGTAGATCTCCGGCGTGATCCTGGCGTTGAACCGGCCTTCGTCGAACCCGATCGGTTCGGGGAGATCCCGGCGCCCGGCCTCCTCCAGCAAGGTGCGAACGCTCGCCTCGATGTCGGCGTGGTGGCCCTCACCCGCGTAGTCGAAGCGGATCCGTCCCATCGCATCGAGGAGATAGACGCGCGGCCAGTAGGCGTTGCGGTAGGCGCGCCATGTGTCCATGTCGCTGTCCATCGCGACCGGCCACGTGACGCGCAGCCGCTCGACCGCCGACCGCACGTTCGAGGTCACCTTTTCGAACCCGAACTCCGGCGAATGCACACCGATGACCTCGAGACCGTATGGGTGATAGGTGCTGTAGATGCGGCGGTTACCCGGAAGCGTTCGCACGCAGTTGATGCACGAGTACGTCCAGAAATCGACGAGCACCACCTTGCCGCGCAACGATGCAAGCGTGAGCGGCTCCGAGTTGATCCAGGTTGCGATCCCGGTGAACTCCGGCGCCGCTAGCGCATCGGTGCGCTTGCCTTGCGACGGCACCCCGCCTTGCAACAGATCCACCCGTGTCGCGGCGACCGTCACCGCACCGGCGAGTACGACGATCGCCAGCAGAACCTTTACGACAGAGCGGCGCGGCGGAGGTTCGATCATGTGCGACGAAGCGTAGCGGCGGCGACGCTAGACCGGCGGCGCACTGAGGTCTCCTTGCGGCGCCTCCACCCGGCGCAGTACGAACGCCGCGCCGAGGGCGACCGACGCGAAGGCCGCGGTCGCGCCGTGCGGACCGATCGCGTCGGCCAGGGCGCCGTCTATCACCGAGGCGAGCGCACGGGGGCCGAGGAACGCCAAGGTCCACAGCGCGCTCACGCGGCCGCGGAGACTCTCGGGGACGTCTCGCTGGATCGCGGTCGTGAACGCCATCGTCGCGGTGATGTATCCGGCGCCGGCCACCACGCCGGCGGCGAGCGCGATCGGTAGAGACCGCGCGGCGCCGAGCCCGCCGATGCCGGCCGCGAGCGCCAGGAGTCCGACCCACCCCAGACCGCGGTTGGTCGCGATCCTGATCGCGCGCCGCCCGAACAGCAACATCGCGACCGCACCACCGCCCCACCCGGCGACGATCCAGCCGGCGCCGCCGGGACCAAGCCCGTAGCTCTCCGCGAGCGCAGGAGAAAGGGTCGTGATCGGGTCAAGGGTGACGCCGATCGCTGCAACCGCGAGCAGCATCGCGCGCGTCGGCAGATGGCGCCACGCGTAGGCGATCCCATCGCGGGCGGGTCCCGGCGCGCCGTCGCTCGGGCGCGGGAACGGAGGACGGCGGATCAGCGCCAGCGCCACGATCAGCGGAACGAACGACAGCGCGTTCAGGCCGAACGCCCAGACCGAACCCAGCGTCGCGATCGTGAGCGCCGCGAGCATCGGTCCCACGGTGCGCGCGACGTTGAAGGTCAGGGCGTTGAGCTGGATCGCCTCGGCCAGCTCCGACGGCGGAACCATCAGCGGCACCATCGCCTGCATCGCGGGGATCGCGAGCGCGAGACCGATACCGAACCCGAACGAGATGACCGTCACGCTGTACTTGTTCGCGACATCGAGCGCGACAAGGACCGTCAGCAAGGCCGCCAGCGCAGCCATCAGGACCTGAGACCAACGCAGCAGCCGGACGCGCTCGACGCGGTCGGCGAGCGCGCCCGCGGGGAGCGCGAACAGAAGCACGGGGATCGACAGGCCCGCCTGCGTGAGTCCGACCCAGAGGGATCGATGCGTCAACTCGCGCATGAAGACGGCGAGGGTGACTTGGTTGAGCCAGGATCCGACGTTGGAGGTGAGGTTGCCGATGAAGTACAGCCTGAACTCGCGCCGCCGAAGCGGGGACTGAACGCGGGACGGCTCCGGTGGCATGTGAGCGGGGAGACTACCGGCGCGCCGGCTCGCGCATCGCCGGCCTCGGGCCCCGGCCGGGGTTGGCCCGGCCGGGGCGCACGCT
>JBKJXT010000228.1:0-2723 GCA_046716205.1 Actinomycetota bacterium | reverse complement strand
CGCCTACCCTAAAGGGTCGGCGTCACGGGCGACGACTCAGCTCACGACGGGCGTGAGACGAACGTCGTCGAAGTACGCGTCTCCTGTCTGCTGCTGATAGCCGACGTAGAGGTCGATGCGCGTGTACGGCCCCGCCATGGTGATCGTGCGCTCCAGCCGCGTCCAGTCGTGGCTCACGCGATCGAACGCGACCTCGGGCCATCCGACCGTTCCGTCCTCGTACTCGATACGCAGGAACGCGCGAACCTTCCCACCGTCGGGCGATGCGCCCACCGTGCGGCTGGTCGCGCCAAGGACGAACATGTCTCCGCCCGCCCCGGCGAGCGGCAGGATCTGCTTTGCATGCACGTGCGTGGCGCCGTCACCGGCGATGTGCAATGCGGCATCTCCCGAGGATGTGACGGTTTGCACTGCCTGCGCCGATGATCGGATCCAAGCGGCGGGTTGTGGCATGCCTGCTTCGAACCCGGCATTGTCGCTGAGCGCATGCACGGCGCGCGCCCACCCGAACGTCAGCTCGTCGAACCATGCTTTGCCCGACTGCCATGCGAGGCTCGCGTAGATGACGACCTTGGTGAAGTCCTTCCCAGCCGTCGCCACGGCCTCGCCGTACCGCCACGCGTGATCGTCGCGGGGCATCTCCACGGGGATGTTCTGCGACGTGCCGTCTGCGTTCACGAGCCGCGCGATGATCGCGATCCTTCCGCCCGACGCCGACGTGCCAGCGGTGCGCGACCAGCCCCCGATGCGCAGGCGCATCCCAGCGCGCCCGGCGAATGAAACGACCTGGCGCGCGGACACGGTCTGCGAACTGCGCCCGGTGAGACGCAGCCCATTGAGGCCGCCGCGTGCAGTCTGGCCGTCGCGCCCGTCGCCGCTCGACACGTTCGTGAGCGTCCACGCGCTCGATGCCGACTCGAAGCTCGGCTCGACGATGCGCTCGCGGACCAATCGCAAGCGATCGAACCACGACGTGCCGGTCTGGTCGGTGACCCGCGCGCCGAAGGACAGGACGGTGTAGGAGTGATCGAACACGATCGCCTGCTCGCGGTAGGTCCACCCGTGGGGCGTACGCGGGAATTGCATCGAGTAGGTCTTCTTCGTGCCGTCGGCGCGTGTCGCGGTTACGCGCAGCTCTATCGCTCCGCCCGAAGCTGTCGTGCTGGTGGATCGGTTCCACCCCGAGAGCACGAAGCGCTCCCTCGCGCTGCCGCGCGTCAGGATCGACTGCGTCAACGCGACGGTCTTGCCGCGCACGGCCGTCAGCTTGGCAGCCGATGTTCCGTCCACGCCGCCGGGCACGGTGCCGTCGCTCGTAGCGATGTTGGCCGGCGCCCAGTAGGTGGGGGTCCCCGCGGTCGCGCCTTCGAACGAGGCGTTCTGGGCCAGGTTCGCACCGAGCTGGGTCGCGCCGTCGGTTCCGACTCGCACCCGCACCGCGGTCGCGCCTCCGAACCAGGTGGTGCCTGCGACGAGTGGACGGAAGGACTCGGTGTAGATGCCGGTGGCGGTCGCGGCCGGCGCGCGCAGGGTGAACCGGAACGATCCGACCTCACCGGGCTTGACCACGTCGTCGCCGTCGGCATCTGCGCTCAGACGGCCGGGCCGAGCTGCCGACAGCCAGTCGTCGCCGGCGAAGTCGCTCACGCGGTCCAGCGGAGAGGCCGTCCCGAGCTGCACGCTGCCGCCAAGCGTCCACGAGCGGTTTCCGCTGTTGCGGAGGCGAACCGTAACGGGGGTGCTTTGTCCCGGCTGCACCTGGACCTCGGGCGTCGCACCTTCCGGTTCGGCGTCGAAGATCCCGATCGAGAACAGCCGCGAGCGCGTCCCGTTCTTGGTTCCCGGCCACGAGAAGGCGCCGTTGAACGCGCCGGCCGAAACGGTCTGGCTGCCGGCGGTCCCGTTGAGCGTGAGCGAGATCAGCCGTCCGCCCCACGGTCCGTCGCCGTCGCGCTGGATGTTGCTGAACGAGATCAATCGTCCGATCGCAGGCCACCGGGCTTCCACCGCGGCGACGCCGATCTTCGCGGTCCAGCGGTGATGCGGAGAGTAGGTCGCGTCCCACGGATCAGCGACGGGGGCGAGGTAGGGACGGCTTCCTTGTGAGGTGTGTCCGCCCGACGATGAGTGGAACTCCGCGAAGATCGGCTCGCCGCCCGACACCATCGTCAGACCGGTCGTCGCGTCGATCGCCGCGTTCGTCCGCGAGTTCTCGATCACGGTGATGCCCGCCGTCGGCGAGGTGCGGTAGCCGTAACCGCCGTAGACCTGGCACTGGATCGTCGCGCAGATGTCGTATGCCGCCGTCGAGGAGGCGTTGCCCTTCTTCCACGCCGAGTAGCTGCGCGCGGCGACCGCCTGTGCGCGCAATCCCGTCGAGTGCCAGCTCGCCGGCATCTCGCGCGGCACGACGCCATAGAGGTACTTATCCATCGTGAGATGGTTGACCGCGTACATCGTCGAGGAGCCGCGACGGTACGCCTGAACGTAGCCGCGGTAGTAACGGATCTGCGGACCTTGGATCACCGGCATCATCCCGTTGGCCGGATAGAAGAAGACGTTGCGCGTCCCGGTCTTGAACTGCGTCCACGGCCCGTTGGGACTCGAAGCGCGATCGACCGCAACCCCGTCGGGCGTTGCGCGTACGCGCATGTACGGGCACGTGCTGGATCTTTCCGCGATCGCGGCTCCACCCGACCACTTCGCGGTATACGCCTCCGGAC
>JBKJXT010000227.1:0-5338 GCA_046716205.1 Actinomycetota bacterium | reverse complement strand
CGTCGCAGGACCATCTCCTGCCGGCGCGACCGCGTCGTGGGTGTGGACGACGAGCTGCTGGACGCCGGGGCGCAGGACGGCCTTGACGGCACGGTCGTCGTCGGGGACGGGGCCTTCCTGGCTGCGGTCAGCCGGGAGCGCACCAGCCAGATGCGCGACATCGTCGCGACGATCCAGCGCGAGCAGGACGTCATCATCCGGGCGCCGCTCGCCGGCGTCGTGGTCGTGCAGGGCGGCCCCGGCACCGGCAAGACCGCGATCGGGCTGCATCGCGCGTCGTTCCTGCTGTACGAGCACCGTGAGCTTCTGTCGCGACACCGCGTGCTGGTCGTCGGCCCCAACCCGACGTTCATGCGCTACATCTCGCAGGTGTTGCCCTCCTTGGGTGAGGTTGCGGTGACGCAACGAACGATCGACGAGCTCGCGCCGACGGTGTTCCTGGAGCGTCACGACGATCGAGCGGCCGAGCGGCTCAAGGGTGATGCGCGCATGGCGGTCGTGTTGCAGCGCGCGCTGCAGCAGAAGATGCGTCCGGTGACCGACGACGTCGTCATCGGGTTGCAAGGCGCGCGGGTCACGCTGCCGGCCGGCCACGTCGCCTCGGAGGTGCAACGCCTGCGCGCGTCGGCACGCTCCTACAAGCAAGGCCGGGGGATGTTGCGCGACGCGCTGCTGCTGTGGCTGTATCGCGCGTACCAGCGTGGCGTTCGCGTGGGGTCGACCGCGGCCTCCTTCGAGGACGTATCGAAAGCGATCCGCTCCGACAAGGGTTTCAAGGCGGCGCTGGACGGTGCGTGGCCGGCGGTCGGCGCCGAGGCGCTCGTGCGCAGCGTCGTCGCGTCCCCAGCCGCGCTCGCCGAAGCTGCCGGCGACGTGCTGAGCCAGGAGGAACAAGCCACGATCGTGCGAGGCTCGGTGCGACGGAAGTGGACGGCCGCGGAGCGCATGCTCCTGGACGAAGCGCACGCGCTGATCGAGGGCGCGCCCGACCGATACGGCCACATCGTGGTCGATGAGGCGCAGGACCTCTCGCCGATGCAATTGCGGATGCTGGCGCGCCGGAGTCGCGAGGGCTCGATGACGATCCTCGGCGACCTCGGCCAGTCGACCAGCGCATGGGCTCACGACCACTGGGACGAGATCCTGCAGCATCTCCCGGCGACCGACGCCACGCGCATCGAGGAGCTGACGCTCGGGTATCGCGTCGCGCCGGCGATCATGGAGATCGCGGCAGCGATCCTTCGGGAGGCGGCACCGCAGTTGCGCGCGCCGACCGCCGTGCGCGCCGAACACGGCGAGGTGGATCTGGTATCGGTCGATATGGGCGTGCGCGCCGCGGCGGTCGTGCGGTTCGCGGCCGCGCTCGCCGCTGAGGAAGGAGCGGCAGCGCTGATCGTGCCCGACGACCTCGTTCCGGAGATCGCCGGCGCGCTCACCGACGCGGGCGTGATGTTCGGCGACGCCGAACGCGATGGACTGGGCGCGCCGCTGACGCTGGTACGCGCGAGCGGCGCGAAAGGGCTGGAGTTCGACGCCGTCGTCGTGGTCGAGCCGGCGGCGATCGTCGAGCAAGCGGGACTGCGACTGCTGTACATCGCGGTGACGCGTGCGATGCGCCACCTCATCGTCGTGCACGCGCAACCACTGCCGTCGAGCATGCGCGCGCCGCAGAGCGCGCAGGTCGCCTAGGCCTTCCGGCCGATCTGCATCGTTGGCGGCGGGCCTGCGACGCGCACGACGTGTGCGCTGCCGCCCTCTGCGCCTGCGGCGCGCAACTCGTCGGCGAGCCTGCGAACCTCCGCCTCCAGTACATCGACGATCTCGGCCTCCGGCACCGTGCGCACGATCTCACCACGGACGAAGATCTGGCCTTTCTCTTTGCCGGCGGCAACCCCGACGTCTGCTTCGCGCGCCTCGCCGGGGCCGTTGACGACGCACCCCATCACCGCGACGCGCATCGGGACATCGATGTCCTTGAGACGCTCCTCGACCGCGCTCGCGAGCGCGAACACGTCCACCTCGGCGCGCCCGCACGAGGGGCAAGCCACGAGGTCGAAGCCTTGCTCGCGCAGGCCGAGCGCCTCCAGGATCGCGATACCGGCCTTGACCTCCTCGACGGGGTCGGCGGTCAGCGACACGCGCAACGTGTCGCCGATGCCCTCGGCGAGCAGCGTTCCGATCCCGATCGCAGACTTGATGATGCCCTTGGTCGGTGTGCCGGCCTCGGTCACCCCGAGGTGCAGCGGGTAGTCGCACACCACGGCGAGCTTGCGGTACGCCTCGATCATCACCGGCGGCGAGTTGTGCTTGACGCTGATCTTGATGTCGTTGAAGCCGACGTCCTCCAACAGCCGGACCTCGTCGAGCGCCGACTCGACCAGCGCGTCCGGGGTCGGGCCCCCGTGCTTGTCGAGGATGCGTTTCTCGATCGAGCCTGCGTTGACGCCGATGCGGATCGGCACGCCGCGCGCAGCGGCTTCGCGCCCGATCAGCCCGACCTTGTCGTGCTTCTTGACGTTGCCGGGATTGATACGGATGCCTTGGCAGCCGGCCTCGAGCGCCGCGATCGCGTACTTCCATTGGAAGTGGATGTCGGCGATCACCGGGATCGGAGACTTGACCGCGATCGCGGGCAGCGCCTCGACGTCGTCGGTGTCGGGGACCGCGACGCGCACGATGTCGCATCCGCTCGCCGCCAACGCGGCGATCTGCTGCAACGTGGCGTTGATGTCGGCGGTCTTGGTGATGCACATGGACTGGACGCTGATAGGGGCATCGCCGCCGACGGCGACGGAGCCCACCTTGATGAGACGAGACTTCCTGCGGGTGATCACGGTTGGCAGTGTAGCGACGAAGACGAGGGTTCTCATGCCCGAACGGACAGAGCGGTGCCGATCATCTGCAAGACCGTCGCCGGCGCGCGCGTGAGCGCTTCCCAGGTGATCCGCAGGATGCGCCACCCCAGCGCGACCAGGGCATTCGACCGCTGCCGGTCGCGCTCGAAGTCGGCGCGCCCCGAGTGAGACGTGCGACCATCCGCCTCGATCACGAGCTGCGCGTTCGGGTACGCGAAATCCACGCGGGCGATGAACCTGCCGTGGTCCTTTATCGGGTGCTGAACCTCGGGGAGCGGAAACCCGTTGGCTTTGAGGAGGCGGAGCAACCGTGTCTCGAACAGGCTCTGAGGAACCGAGACCATTCCCTCGCGCGCCTTGAGAAGGTCGCGGAGCACGGCGACCCCGGCGCGGCCATTCGCTGCAAGTTGGTCGAGGCGCCAGCGCAGACGGGCGCGCGACACCAGGCCGCGGTACAGCGCGTCGTCGAGCGCAGCCTCGACCACGTCTTCGGCGTAGCTTCCTGCGACGTCTAGCAGCGTGCGCGCCACGGTGGTGGCTGGGATCGCGTCGACCACCTCGACATCCACGCCGGCGAGCTCGGTGCGATGCACAACGCCCGGTGCGCCACGGTCCCGGCCGTAAGGAACCGTGATCTCCATCGCGCCGGGCACGAAGCCGACGAGGTTGCGCAGCGCAGCGGCGGACGCGTGGGACGCGGTGGCGTCGGGGCCCCACGCGAAGCAAGCCGCGAGCAGCGCCGCGCGCCACGTGGGCCGCGCGCCTGGAAGGCGGTACACGCCGGGATAGAGCCGCTCCCAGTGTCCCTCAGCGACACGGCGTGAGACCATGCTGCTGGTGAGGCCAAGTTCGAGCGCTTGCGTGCGAGTAACGACGCCGTGCTGGCGCGCCGCCAGCCGTGAGATCGCTACTTCAAGCCTTTTCATACGGGATTTTGCTCACTGGTGAGCGTCATCCCGTAACAAAAGCATGTGGCGGCCTTGCGCGCGAGGGGTGGTGACCGGATCGCGAGAACTTAGGTGATCTTCTCGTTGCGGCCGCGGCAGTGAGCGTTAGCCCGGGATACCCGGGAGCGGGCGCACGATGTCCAGGTAGAGCAGCATCAGGAACAGGAAGCCGAAGACGCTGATCACCGTCGCCGTTAGCGGAATCAGCTTGCGCATGTCTACCTCGCGGCGCGCCACCTTCTCGTAGGCGAGCACCGCCAGGTGTCCCCCGTCCAGTGGTGGCAGCGGCAACAGGTTCGCCACGCCGATGAAGATGTTGAACGCCGCGATCGTCAGGATGAACGCCCGGTAGTCCCCGGCGCGCGCCAGCTGTCCGGCTTGGCCCGCCAGGCCGACGACGGTGCCGGGATCGGTGATCTCTCGTTCCTGGCGTCCGATCACCTGGTTGAACAGGCGCGACAGCGACGATGGCGAGAAGAGGTTCTTGATGCCGACGAGGCTCTGCCACATGAACTCGCCGGTGCTGCGCCCGGCGCGCCCGAACGCCGTGATCGGACCCGGCTTCTCGATCGCGAAGGCGGGGCTGATCCCGATGAACCCGACCTTCGTGCCGTCGGGTTTGTGATCCGCGATCGGGACCTGCAGCTGCAACGTTTGCGTGCCGCGCCGTACCGTGACCCGTGCCGTCTTGCCGCCGCGCGTGTGGAAGAGGTCCACGCCTTGCTGCCACGTGGTCACCTTGTTCCCGTCGATCGCGATCAGCTCGTCGCCGGGTTTGATGCCACCGCGTACCGCGGGCGACGGTGCGCCTTCGAACGTCTGCGAGATCGAGTCGATCGTGCGCAGCGGCCGGTCGGGGTTCTCCTGTCCGGCGAACATCAACGTCAGCGCGACGATCAGAAGCCCCAGCAGGAAGTGCGTGAACGACCCGGCCGCCAGCACGATCGCGCGCTTCCACGGGCGCTTGGCCTTGAAGACGCGGTCGATGTCCTCCGGCGGGATCTCTTGGAAGGGGTTCATGCCGGCGATGCGTACGAAGCCGCCGAGCGGCAACGCCTTCACGCCGTACTCGGTTTCGCCCTTGCGCACCGACCACAGCTTGGGACCGAAGCCGATGAAGAACTGCTCGACCTTGATACCGAACTTCTTGGCGGTGATGAAGTGACCGAACTCGTGCAGGCCGATCGAGAACAGCAGCGCGACGATGAAGAGGTAGACGCCGGCCTTGTGCGTCACGACGGCGAGGATCGTGACGACCACGAACCCCAGGATGAGCTTGATGCCGGTCTTGCGCTCTTCCTGCTCGGGGAGGGGCAGACTCATACGCTGGCACCGATCTTCTGCTGCGCCTGTTCGCGCGCCCAGCGTTCGGCCCCAAGGACCTCGTCGAGCGACACCGTCGCCGGCGGCTGGTGCGCGGCGACGACGTCGGCGACCAGTGCCACGATATCTAGGAAGCCGATGCGCCCGTCCAGGATCTCGTGAAGGGCTTCCTCTTTCGCGGCGTTGAGCACCGCGGGTAACGTGGCACCGCGG
>JBKJXT010000226.1:0-7351 GCA_046716205.1 Actinomycetota bacterium | reverse complement strand
CGACCGACGAGGTGTACGGCTCGATCTCGGAAGGCTTCGCGCCCGAAGACGCGCCGCTGGAGCCTTCGTCGCCATACTCGGCGTCGAAGGCTGGGTCGGATCTGCTGGTGAAGTCCTACGGGGTCACGTACGGATACGACGCGATCATCACGCGCTGCACCAACAACTACGGTCCCTATCAGTTCCCCGAGAAGGCGATCCCGCTCTTCGTGACGAGTTTGCTGGAGGGCGGGACCATCCCGGTGTACGGGGAAGGTGTCAACGAGCGCGACTGGCTCTACGTCCGCGACCACTGTTCGGCGCTCCACCTGTTGGTGGACGACGGAGTGCCGGGAGAGATCTACAACATCGGCGCCGACGCGCAAGTGACCAACATCGAACTGGCGCGCGCTATCTGCGAGGTGATGGGCTTCGACGACTCGCGGATCACCTTCGTTCCAGACCGGCCGGGCCACGACTTTCGCTACGCCGTGGACTCGTCGAAGCTGCGCGCCTTGGGGTGGACCCCGGGGACGACCCTGAAGGAACGCCTCGCAGAGACCGTTGAGTGGTATGGCACGCGCCAGGACTGGTGGCGTCCGCTCAAGGACCGGCACGCGGTGCTCGATCGCGGCGTATGAAGGGGATCATTCTCGCGGGTGGCCGCGGCACGCGTCTGTATCCGATCACGCAGGCCATCAGCAAGCAGATCATGCCGGTGTACGACAAGCCGATGATCTATTACCCGTTGAGCACGCTGATGCTCGCCGGCATCCGCGACGTCTTGGTTATCTCGACCCCCGAGGACGTGCCGCTGTTCCAGCGGCTGCTGGGGGACGGCTCGCGGATCGGATGCCGCTTCTCGTATACGGCGCAGGAAGAGCCGAACGGACTCGCGCAGGCGTTCGTGCTTGGGGCGGACTTCATCGGCGATGATCCCGTCGCCCTCGTCCTCGGCGACAACATCTTCTACGGCACGGAGCTCGGCGAGCAGCTCAAACGTCACACCGATCCCAGCGGGGGTGTCATCTTCGCCTACCGCGTCTCGGACCCTGAGCGTTATGGCGTCGTCGAGTTCGACGAGTCGATGCGAGTCCTGACGATCGAGGAGAAGCCCGAGAAGCCGCGGTCGAACTACGCGGTGCCCGGGTTGTATTTCTACGACAACGAGGTCGTGCGGATCGCGCGAGAGCTGCGGCCGAGCGCTCGCGGCGAGTACGAGATCACCGATGTGAACAAGGACTACCTCGACCGAGACAAGCTCCACGTCAGCGTCCTCGGACGCGGGACCGCGTGGCTCGACACCGGAACGTTCGAGTCGCTGATGATGGCGGGCCAGTTCGTGCACGTGATCGAGCAGCGCCAGGGGTACAAGGTCGGGTGCATCGAAGAGGTTGCCTACCGCGAGGGATTCATCAACGCGGAAGAACTCGAGTTGCTTGCGGCCCCGCTGTCGGCCAGCGGGTACGGCTCGTATCTGCTCTCGCTCCTCGACGACCGGTGATCCGGCGCCAGGCCAGGCTTAGCGGCCGACCGATCCCCGGAAGGCAGCGAAGGACGGGTTAGAGGCGTCCTTGGCGGAGGCGATCGCATCGCGGATCGGCCACTCGATCGCGAGGTCTGCGTCGTTGTAAGCCACTGCTGGATAGGTCGTGCCCGGAACCCAATGCTCGTTCACGAGGTAGGAGTAGACCGCGACATCGCTCACCGCCTGGAACCCGTTGCCGAATCCCCTGGGCACGAACACCGCGATGCTGTCGTCGAGTTCAAAGGTCTCGTGCTCGCCGAACGTATCGCTGTCTGGACGGAGGTCGACGAGCGCCGCGAACACCGTCCCGTACGCGACGTGGATGAACTTGTCCCACGGCTCCGCATGTACCGCGCGGATCACGCCACGCACGCTGTGGGAGATGTTCTGCTGCACCGGCCGGAAGGCGGCGAAGGCGGGAACGTCACCCAGCTTCGCGGCATGGAACACCTCGCGGAAGTTCCCGCGAGCGTCCGCGAAGACGTCGAGATCGACCGTAAGTAAGCCCTCCAGGCGAGCTGCTTTCACGCGCATCGCCCGATCCTAATGGCTCGGAACTCCACGGTTCTGCCGCGTGTATCCTCCACCGAACATGCCCGATCGCGATCCCACCGGGGATTCCTCAGCACATGAACGCGCCGTGCGCGGGCGTTTCGATGACCTCGAGACGGGGCTCGTGGCGGCGTGAACGTCAAAGCCGGGCTCCGCTTCCTTGTCGGCCCCGAGGCTCGCGGCGTTCCGCTGCGGTCGCGCGTTGCGGTGATCCACTCCCGAGCGTTGCTCGCGCTCGGTCGCATCCAGGAGGCGATCGAGCGCATCGAGCCGGTGGCCGCCCGTGAGTCGTCCGCGCCGGTTGTCGATGCGCTCTGGCGCGCGTACGCGGCGGCAGACCGCACACAGGATGCGGTCGAGGCCGTCGAGTCGCGCCGTCCAAAGGATGACTACCAGCTGAGTCTCGTCACCGCGCGCGTCGGCGACTTCACCCGCGCGCTCGAGCACGCCGACCGCGCGATCGCGGCCGCGCCGTCGCATCCAGCGGCACATCACGCGCGGTCGATGGCGCTGCAAGGCCTCGGCCACCTCGACGAGGCGCTCAGTGCGATCCGTGCGGCGCGCTCGCTGCACGACGATCCGTTGTACCGCGCGGTGGAAGACCGCCTCGAAGGCCTGGTCGTGTCGCTGTCGGGGGAGTGGCTGCCCTCGATCCCTGGACCGCCCGCGCGCCTGGAGCCGACGCCGAACCGCGTCCTTCACCTGATCGACCGCTCGTTCCCGCACACCCTGAGCGGCTTCGCGATCCGGTCGATGTACATCGTGCGCTCGCAGCGACAGATCGGCATCGACGCGGTCGCCGCGACGCGGCTCGGCGTGCCGCGGCTCGGAGGCGTGCGCGACTTCCCTCTCGTCGAGACGGTGGAAGGCGTCGAGCACCATCGGCTCGTTGTCGACGGCATCACCAATTACAACGCGTTGCGCAAGGACCGCTACATGACGTTGTACGCGGAGCAAGCCGCGCGCCTGGTCGAGAAGCTCCGTCCCTCGGTCATCCACGCCGCCGGCAGCCATCTGACGGGGATCGTCGCCCTGGCGCTGAAAGAGCGCTACGGCATCCCGCTGGTGTACGAAGTTCGCAACTTCTACGAGGATCTGTGGGCATCGCATCGCGGCGGCGGAGACGAGACGGAGTTCTACGCCGGTCGTGCGCGCGCCGAGACGCAGTGCATGCTCGGCGCCGATCGCGTGGTTACCCTCGGCGAGGGCATGAAGGAGCGCATCGTCGCCCGGGGCGTGCCCGCGGACAATGTCACCGTGATCGGCAACGCGGTCGATGTCGAGCGGTTCGCGCCGCGTCCGCGCAACGACGCGCTGATCGATCGGTTGGGTCTCGGCGGCCGGGTCATCGTCGGCTACGTGTCCGGGCTGAGGCCCTACGAGGGCGTGGACGTCCTGTTGGCGGCGATCCGTATGCTGCTCGACCGCGGGGTGAAGGTCGGCGGGCTCGTCGTCGGTGGCGGCGTTGAGCTCGGATCGCTGCAGCGATTGGTCGTCGAACTCGGCTTGAGCGAGGATGTCCGGCTCACCGGCGAGGTCCCGCACGCCGAGGTCCTCGACTACTACCCGGCGATCGACATCTTCGTGGTTCCCCGGCGCAGCGATCCGGTCGGCCATCTCGTGACGCCGCTGAAGCCGTTCGAGGCGATGGCGATGGGTCTCCCGCTGATCGTTGCCGATGTCGGAGCGCTGCACGAGGTCGCCGAACCGGAGGAGCGCGGGCTCGGCTTCACCCCCGACGATCCCGCATCACTAGCCGCCGCGATCGAACGATTGGTGGCCGACCCTGCGCTTGGACGCGCGACCGCCCAGCGTGCGCGGGACTGGGTCCACAGCGAGCGTACGTGGGTCCGCAACGCGGAACGGTATCGCGAGATCTACCGGGCGCTCAGCCCGGCCTTCGACGGCGGAGCGTGAAAGCAGCAGGTCCGCCCCCCCGCGTTTGGGGACACTCGGAGCAGGCGTTATCATGCCGCGCGGTGCATGTGAGAGATTTCACAAGGGCGCTTCCGGCGGTTCGCCGTGGGCGTCAGGATGAATAAACTGCAGCGCGCCGAAGAGGGGACAGAGGAACCGTGACGGAGTACTTCCAACAACTCGGGTCGCTCGGCGGCCTCATGGTGCTGGGGATCATCTTCGTCGCGGTCGGGTTCGGCGCGAACCGCCTGATGCGCCCGAAGAAGTGGCGCTCCGAGAAGTACACCAGCTACGAGTGCGGCGTCGATCCGGTCGGCCAGGGGTGGAGCCAGACCCAGATCCGCTACTACATCTTCGCGTTCCTGTTCGTGATCTTCGACGTAGAAGCGCTGTTCATCTTCCCCTTCGCGACGGTTTTCGAGGACTTCCAGAACGCGGGGCTCATCGTCGTCGAGATGATCGTGTTCGTGCTCATCTTGGCCGTCGGGCTTCTCTACGCGTGGAAGAAGAAGGTACTCGAATGGGTGTGATCGGTTAAGCATGGGCCTCGTCGAGAAGGTCAACTTCCCGCAACCGGCTAAGTTCATCCTCAATTGGGGTCGCAAGTACAGCCTCTGGGTGATGAACTTCGGGCTGGCCTGCTGCGCGATCGAGCTCATCCACGCGTCTACCAGCCGCCACGACTTCATCCGGCTCGGCGTCATCCCGGTCGCCCACGGTCCGCGCCAGGCCGACCTCCTGGTGGTCGCCGGCACGCTGACCGACAAGATGGCCCCCGCCCTCAAGCGCGTCTTCGAGCAGATGCCCGAGCCGAAGTACGTGATCTCGTTCGGAAGTTGCAGCAACTGCGGCGGTCCGTTCTGGGACTCCTACTCGGTGACCAAGGGCGTTGACCAGATCGTGCCCGTCGACGTCTACGTCCCCGGTTGCCCGCCGCGTCCCGAGGCGCTCCTCGAGGGGATCCTGTTGCTGCAGGATCGCATCGGCAAAGAATCGCTCAAGGAGCGGTTCGAGCGCCGGGACGCGACCGAGCCCGCTCCCATCGTCGTCGGCGGTGGCTCTCCGTATACGACCACCATCAGAGACGAATGACCCCGGACGAGATCGCGGCTCACCTGACCGAGGCGACCGGCGCCGTCGAGCGCCATGAGGTCGTGCACGGCGAGGTGTCTGTGTGGGTCCGCCGCGATGCCTGGCATGACGTCGCGCTGCACCTGCGGGACTGCGGACGATGCCACTACGACTTCCCGACGTTCCTCACCGCCGTGGACGAAGAGGACGCCGGGTTCGAGATCGTGCTCCACATGTATTCGGTGCGTCGCCAGCACGCGGTGAACGTGAAGACGATGGTCCCCAAGGACGACGCGCGCATCGCGACGCTGTCGGACGTATGGCCCGGCGCGAACTGGTGCGAGCGCGAGACCTGGGAGCTGTTCGGCGTCGACTTCACCGGCCACCCGAACCTCGTCAAGCTCCTGCTGCCCGTGGAGTTCGAGGGCTTCCCGCTGCGCAAGGACTTCAAGCTGATGACCCGCGAAGCCAAGGAATGGCCCGGCCTCAAGGAACCGGCGGAGGCCCCATGACGCCGACCGAGATGCGCGAGGCAGGCATGCTCCCCGGTGGTCCGGGCGAAGGCGTCCAGGTCATCATCGCGGGGGAGAACGAGCTTCCCACCGCCGAGATGACGCTGTCGATCGGGCCGCAGCACCCGTCGACCCACGGCGTGCTGCGCGTCGTGCTCACGCTGGACGGCGAGCGTATCGACAGCGCGACACCGATCATCGGCTACATGCATCGCGCCTTCGACAAGCTCGCCGAGGTGCGCGACTACCGGCAGATCATCGCGCTCTCCAACCGACACGACTGGCTCAGTGCCTTTGGCAACGAGCTCGGCGTGACGCTCGCGGCCGAGCGATTGATGGAGATCGAGGTTCCCGAGCGCGCCCAGTGGATCCGGATGCTGATGGCCGAGTGGAACCGCGTCCTCAACCACCTCGTGTTCCTGGGCTCGTTCGGGTTGGAGCTCGGCGCGATGACGCCGATGTTCTACGCCTTCCGCGAGCGCGAGGAGATCCTCAAGTTCATGGAGATGGTCACCGGCGCGCGCTTCCACTACACGTACTGCCGGATCGGCGGCCTGAAGGAAGACCTGCCCGTCGGCGCGCTGCAGCTGTCCGAGCAGCTCGTCCCGAAGATCCGTCACCGGCTGCTGGACTACGAAGGCCTGTTGCTGGGCAACGAGATCTTCAAGAAGCGGACCGTCGGCATCGGGGTGCTGCCCGGTGAAGTGGCGAAGTCCTACGGCGTCAGCGGCCCGATCCTGCAGGCGTCCGGGATCGCCGAGGACGCTCGAAAGACGCAGCCGTACCTGAAGTACGACGAGGTCGACTTCGACATCCCGGTCGGCGCGAACGGCGACTCCTACGACCGCTTCGTGGTGCTGTTCGAACGCATCGTGCAGTCGCTGCGGATCATCGAGCAGATCCACGACAAGATCCCTGCGGGGCCGACGTTGCCCGGCAAGATGCCGAAGTACATCAAGCCCAACGCCGGCTGGACATACGTGCGCACCGAGAACTCGCTGGGGGAGACGGGCTACTACCTCGTCAGCCGCGGCGACACCACGCCGTGGCGCTTGAAGATGCGCACGCCCTCGTTCCACAACATCTCGATGGTGCCCTACCTGCTGAACGGGATCCTGCTTCCGGACCTGATCGCGGTGCTCGGCAGCGTCTTCTTCGTCGTGGGGGACGTCGACCGATGATCCTCTTCGACCTGTTCCCCGCCGGGGACCTCCAGTTCTGGCTCGTGACGATCACCAAGCTCGTCGTCGTACTGCTGTTCTTCCTCACCGCGCCGTTGGTGCTGGGCTACGCCGAGCACAAGGGTCTCGCGCACATGCAGTCGCGGCTCGGCCCCATGGAAGCAGGCAAGTTCCACGGCTGGGCGCAGCTGATCGCGGACGGCGTGAAGTTCATCCAGAAGGAAGACATCATCCCGACGTCGGCGGACAAGCCGGTGTTCGCGCTTGCGCCGGCGATCGTGATCATCCCCGCATTACTGGTCTTCCTCGTGATCCCGCTGGGCCCCGGCCCGAACCTTGCCGAATGCGGCGCGGGAGGCTGTGGCTGGTGGGCCGAAGACCTCGACGTCGGCGTCTTCTTCGCGCTGGCGATCTCGTCGATCAGCGTGATCGGCATGTTGATGGCCGGCTGGGCGAGCGCCAACAAGTTCTCGTTGATCGGCGCTATCCGCGGCGCGGCGCAGCTGATCGCCTACGAGCTCCCGCTGGTCCTCGCCGCCGCCGCCGTCGCGATGCAGGCCGGGACGCTGTCGCTGGTCGGCATCGCACACGCGCAGACCGACACCCTGTGG
>JBKJXT010000225.1:0-12324 GCA_046716205.1 Actinomycetota bacterium | reverse complement strand
GAACGCGAGGTCGACAGCGCCATGGAGCTGCGTCCGCTCGTCCCGGCCTAGCTGCGAGAGTGCCTCAACAAGCCAGCGCACATTTACATCCAGCCGCACGCCGGCGAGGCTCGCGGCGCCGGCGACGAATCCAAGAGCTTGGCGGAGGAATCCGCGTCCGATGCTGGCGGGCGATGGTCGGCTGCCTGTTGCAGCGTGCAGAATAGGCGAGGAAGTCACCGCCTCCGCCTCGGCGATGAGCCGCGCCACCTCCTCTTGCAGGTGATCGTTGTCGGGGGGCCAGTGCCCTGAGACGGTTCGTTTTGAGTCCTCGATCAGTGATCGGACCTGGGCAGAGGCAAGAACGACGATGCGCACTGTCCGCATCGCGTCATCGAGTTCATCGGCCCCGAACACGTGGAGTCTCAGCGCAAGAGCATCGTGGTCCATGATCCGTCCCGATAGGGCGGCAGCCGCGATCTCTTCCACGATCGCCAGAACGTCCCAGAGGCCGAAGAGATAGGAGTCTTCCAAGTGTTGATCCCGGTGACTAGCCACGATCGGACCACCCATGAGGATTGGAACCCCGGATCTCGAGATTGCGGACTAGGCCTATCAAGAGTTACCTGTCCGAGGCTTCGCTGCATCCTCAGTTCGGCGATACTCGGAGCAGAGTGTCCGCTTTACCGTGGACTCGGGATCGCAAGTGATCCACAACAGCGGACCTTCGGATTGGGATCGGTAGATCTCCCGATCGCCGACTGCGACGCGACGGCCATCGCGTTCGCCTAGCTCAATCCGGTCGACGCTGTTGACGTATGCCTCACCGTTCGCCTTCGCGGGCGCGTCGCCGAAGATGGCTTCGGTCGAGAAGGCCGCTCCAACCGGAGACGGACGCCGCGCCCCAAAACCTACGCGGCCTTCCTCAGCGACGGCGAGTTGACTTTCTCTTACAACTGGACCCGCCCTGATGAGCGAAGAGGAAGTTTGTGCAAACGGCGTGCCCGCCAGAGAGCCACCGCCCACGGCTATAGCAACGGAAACAGCGGCAGCGAATCCGCTCAGTGATTCCATCGAAACGTTAGCGACGAATACCGGGGAGACACTGGCGCGAAGGCGCACTAGCCGCGAGCGGACGCGAGAAGACAAGAGCGACAGAGGAACGACAAGACCGACTCCGTTACGCATGCCCTCGAAGGCCTCCACGAGCAGACTTCGCGCGCGGACGACGGCTGGATCACGATCGTCCAATCTGTCGAGGCCCTTGCTGCGCGCCTCCTCGATGGCGGCCAACGCAGCAGTCTCCAGTGCTCGCGGCTCATCTGACGCCCTCGCGATGAGCCGCCGGAAGCGTAAAACGTGACGTTCAACGAGCTTTCCCAGATCATCGTTCACGTGTCCCTCCTTAGCCTTTGGACACCTCATCGAGACGGATCGTTGAACGGCTAGTGGGCGCCGGCAGCCGATCGGGTGCCTGTTTGTCCAGTCGCAACGCGCGCAGAGCGAGGTCGAGGACAGTCCGCGTTGAGCCATCCTCGAGATCCCACCCGGTCAGGGCCGTGATCTGCCGCAGCCTCCGATACAGCGTGCGCCGGCTCATGTTCAGGATGCGCGCCGCCTCCAGAGAGTTCCCACCCACCGCCAGGAAAACGGCAAGCGGTCGAAGCAGATCCTCAGCGGCGGGGCTCGAAGGCGCGAGTGCCAGCGGTCCGAGGAGCTGGACGAGTTCTTGACGGATCGCCGGGTTCGCCGCCACGAGGGAGTACGCCAGCGACTCTTCGTATCTGAGTGCGATGGGAAGACCTTGGAGCGACCGGCGTACCTCGAGAGCGCGCTTCGCCTGCCGGAATGAGACCGAAATGCCGAAGGGCCCGCGTTCCATGCCGCCGACCCCGCCGATAACGTCTTCGTGCGAAGAAGCGTTGATGCTCGAAAGGGCCACCTCGAAGGCCTGGACGAAGTCCGCGTGAGACTCGTCCGGATGAAGCCCACACACGACGATGAGTGCCTCGCTTCGTAGCGCCAAGATCAGATGTCGAGTCGGTGCTTGCAGCAGCGGCCGAAGGCGGCTGGCCGCTGCAAGAACGGAAGGGGCTTCGTCCGCAGGACGTGTATTCGCCCCGAGCGCGAGAACGGCATACGAGCAGCCAGGTGCGAATCCCAGTGCCCGAATGTGGTGGTCGAGCGTTTGCGAGTCCGCGATCCCGCTCAACACCTCGTTGAGGAGGTCGGCGTGGGCTCGATCGGGCTGACGCTCGTCGTCGTGGCCGTCGGGTTCAAGATATCGACGTGAGAGTGCTTCTGAGACCCGGCTTGAAAGCCACACCGTTCTCTCCGTTACGAGTGGCATCAACTCCCCGAGCACCTCGTGGTTGGCGGGCTGGGCACGGAGTTCCTGAAGCAGCTCCATGAGGACGACACGCATTCCAACCTGATAGGCATGATGCAGGGACGGGAGCGGGACCCGTCGCACCCCCCACCTCTTGCCGAGGCGAGCGAGGGTCTCCAACTCGTCACCGGAAGGCTCGGTCCCTGCGGCGAGATGTCTCAGGATCGCGCTCGCGTGCGCGATGAAGACCGCTCGGATCTCCACGGCGGCCCGAGCGCCCGAAACGCTCCTGCGAGTGATGACTTCCTTGACGCATCGTTCTACCGCTGCATCCGCGAGATCGTCGATACGCGCGAGCAGTTGGCCGACCGTACGAACGACGGCCTCCGGTACTTCTTCTCGGACACCCCCAGCCAGCCGTTTCGCCGGCCGCACGTCGAAGCGATGTTCCCCCGTTAGCACGAGCCCCCCGTTTCTCCGGGTCAAATCGACCCGGCCCCAGTTCCCCAGCGGCAAACGAGTGCTTGGGCTCTGATACCTCAATGCTCTCTATACGTTCGCCCGAACTCTTGTCTCCCACCCCAGGTACGACTACAGGCGGAAATGGTTGCGGTGACGGACCCGTCAGTTTCGATCCCGGCCCCGCCTCGTCGTCCTTTCTACGTCTTGAGGGCGCGAAAGGTTACGCAGCGCTTCCGCAGCCCCAGGTCATGACGGGAGGAGGAAGAAGGATGCGGGTAGACCTGCTGCCCGGCCTACGGAGGAGCGTGATACCTTCCGTTTCGTCGCCGCCGGATCCCCGGCGGGGACCCGGTCGTGTCCGCGCTTCCGACTGAGCGACGACGGGCCATCGATCATCGTCGGATCAAGTCGCAAGCTTCCTGCGCCCACTTTGGGACAACAATCTGTCCCATGTTGTGCATTGAGTTCGATGCACTTCGACCCTATAAGGGAGCAGTCGCCGCGTGGCCGCAGGCCCCGAACGGCTGAGGAGGGTCCGGTTGCCGCGCCGGCCCTCCTCTGCCGGGCAGATGACTCGGTTCGATGTCGTAGCAAGGCTCGCGGTCCGCTAGGACCGCCGAGGCTCGAAGCCTGGGAGAATCGGATGTCTTTACCGACCCGTCGTTCGCGTTCCTCGTTGCGTCGCAAGCAACCAGTCCGGCGATGGCTGTTCCCATCGATGGTCTTCGCAGCGACCTTGCTCGTTGGCCTCAACTCGGGCGTAGCGATAGCGATGCCCACGTACAGCCAGTCGCTGACGGCGAACGACTATGCGGGCGGGGGCACAGCCCAGGCTTGGACATCAGACGACGAGGCCTGGCCGGTCTCTCTGCCCTTCAACTTCAAGTTCTACGATCGGTCCTACTCGACCGCGTACGTGGGGTCCAACGGGCACATCACCTTCGATGGTCCCAAGGGCTCCATCGCTCCTGAACTGGCGACCACAAAGGGGATCTTCGCCTACGGCGCGGACCTCTGGGCCCATCGCGGCGGATCGTTCGCACAGGACATTCGAGTGTCGACGCCGGCGAGCGGGCAGTTCAAGGTCACATGGAACACCGAGACCTATTCGGGCGAGAGCACCACTGCATACGATCGGAACAACGGGCCGGCGACCGCTCCTCCCGGTGACTTCAGTGAATGGTTCGACAACAACTCCTCCTGGCCTCTCAGCCTGCCATTCGCCTTCCCCTTCTACGGGACCACGTACTCGACCGCATACGTCAGTTCAAACGGATACATCCGATTCGGCTCGGGGTCTGGGGCCTCGAACCCATCGCTCGCGACGACCAAGGGGATCTTTCCCTACGCCAAGGCTCTCAACCTCGACTGCGACCCCGACGGGGTCGGCCACACATCTTCCTCTAGTGTCGTCAAGGTGAGGTGGAAGGCTCATGTCGGAAGCTGCCTCACCGGCATCACGGTCGACGTGGGTGCCAACCTCTATCCGGACGGGCGCATCGAGATGCTCTACGGCAAGATCACAGACACCGCCTTCGACCAGGTCGCCGGAATCAGCAATGGTGACTCCGTCAACTACATCACCTCGCCGAAGGATCACGCCCCTGTTACGAACCCGGCTGCAAGCAGCGCCGACGTGTACTCCCCGGTCGGCGGCTGGCCGGTAAACGCTGAGGTGCTGCTGAAGTCGAGCGGCGAGATCCGACTGCGCTACGGCTCGATCCAAGATTCAAGCGGTTCCCCTCAGGTCGGCATCAGCCGTGGTGACGGGATCAACTTCCAGTCGGTCACTGGCTACGACGGTGTGAGCATCACGTCGAACGCGCAGACCGCCGTGCTGAGTCGCCAGGCAAGCACGACCCCTCCCGCCATCTCAAACTATTCGTCATCTGTCGGGACGTTCAGTCCAAATGGCAATGGGTCCAACGAGACCGTGGGGTTCACGGCTGGCTTCAATCGCTACGTCAACTGGACCGTAGCGATGAAGAACGCCGCCGGCTCGACGGTGAAGACCTACACCGGCTCGGGCACTACCCTCTCTCAAAGCTGGGACGGATCACAGACCAGCGGAGGAACAGCGCCTACTGGTAGCTACACGGCCTTGCTAACGGCGACGGATATCGATGGTGTCTCCAGCACGGCGAACGCCAGTGTCTATCTCGACCGCACGGGACCGACGATCAGCGGGCTGACAGCAGCGCCGAATCCCTTCAGCCCCAACGCAGACTCGGTGAACGACTCCACCACGATCTCCGCGACGCTGTCCGATCCCAGCACGCCGATGACGTGGCAGATGTTCATCGTGGATACCTGCCACAGCGGCGGGACCGTGAGAACGTTCACCGGTTCGGGAGGCTCCGTCTCGCAGGTGTGGAACGGCAAGGATGGTTCGGGAGGCGCCCTGCTCGATGGGTGCTACAACATCTCCTTCTCCGCTACCGACGCCGAGGGAAACGTCCGCGCCCAGTCCATGTATGTGAACATAGACCTCAACGCCCCCGTGATCTCAGGGGCGATCAACGCCACGAATCCGAGCTTCAGTCCGAACGGGGACGCAGCCAAAGACACGACGACCTTGTCGGCGTCCCTCTCTGACGCGTCGCCGGTGACGTGGACCATTCAGGCCAAGGATCCGAACGGCGTCATCAAGCGAACGTTCTCGGGCTCCGGCAACTCTCCATCTTCGGTCTGGAACGGAAAGGACGAACTCAGTGCGACCGTCCCAGACGACACGTATACGGTTCTCCTGACGGCGACCGATTCACAGGGTCTTTCTCGAACCGCCTCCCGAACCGTGATCGTGGACACGGTCGCACCGACGATCACGGGCCTGGGAGCCTCACCGCCGTCGTTCAGTCCGAATGCCGATGGCGTGAAAGACACATCGACGATCTCCGCGACCACCGCGGAATCCGCGCAGTGGACGCTCAACGTCAAGAACTCCTCGAACACGACGGTGCGAACTTACTCGGGCACCGCGACCGGCTCGGTGTCGCAGGCATGGGGCGGCAAGGACGACTCCAACACCGTCGTTGCTAATGGCACCTACACGGCTGCGTTGAGCGTGACCGACGACGCCGGTAATGCGGGCGCGGCCTCGACCTCGCTGGTCCTGGACACCGTCGCGGCTTCGGTGAGTGACTATGCAGCGGCTCCGAATCCGTTCAGCCCTAATGGCGATGGGAACAAGGACTCCGCGACGCTCTCGGCGACGATTACCGATCCGTCGCAACCGGTGACCTGGAACCTATCGATCAAGTACGGTCCCGTTGAGAAGCGCTCCTTCGACGGCAGCGGGTCGCTGTCCCAGGCTTGGGACGGACAGGACAACTCCGGGACGACCGTGGCGGACTACACCTATTCCGCGGTGCTCACCGCGACCGACGCGGCCGGCAACACGATTATGCCGACTGCGCCGGTTACGGTGGATACGTCCGCGCCGAGCGTCAGCGCGCTAAGCGCATCCAATAGTGCCTTCAGTCCCAACGGCGACGCCAACAAGGACACCACTACGTTCAGCGCGACTGCTTCGGACGCCTCGACCCCGCTCGAGTGGACACTCACGATCCGTCGCGCCGTGCAGAACACCACCGTGCGCACCTACACCGGCACCGGCGGCGCCATCTCGCAGTCCTGGGATGGCAAGGACGAGCTTGGCCTGACGGTCGGCGGCGCCGACTACGACGTGGAGCTGGTCGTGACCGACGACCAGGACCTCAGCACGACCAAGACCTCAACGGTCACGATCGACACGGTGGCGCCGACGGTGTCCAACACCTACGACGACGTCGACCCGTTCAGCCCCAACGGCGACGGAACCAAGGACGCAACGACGTTCCGCTCGAGCTTCAGCGAGCAGAGCTCCTCCACTATCCTCATCCGCGACGCCTCCAACAACGTAGTCCGAACGTTCACCAATGCCGGCCTAGCCCCCGGCGTCGTGCAGGCCTGGGACGGCAAGAACGCCTCCAGCACGGTCGTGGCCGACGGTGCCTACACGACCACCGTCACCGCGGAGGACTACGCGGGCAACCGCGCGTCGCAGTCGATGACCACGACCGTCGATACGGTGGCGCCTACGATTGCGAACTACGGCGTCGCGCCGAATCCGTTCAGCCCCAACGGCGACGGCGTGAAGGACTCGGCGACGTTTACCGCGACACTAACGGACCCAGCGACACCGGTCGCCTGGGACATCACGATCCGCAACTCGGCCAACGTTCAGGTCAAATCCTTCGTCGCATCGGGGCTCTCGATCGCGCAAGCCTGGGATGGCACCGACACCAACGGGCTGATGTTGCCCTCCGGCTCGTACACGGCGACGTTGCGAGCCATCGACGACGCCGGCAACGCCCGCACGCAGGCCGTCTCGGCGACCATCGATCTGGCCCCCCCGGTTATCGGCGGTCTCACGGCCAGCGAGGCGCGATTCAGCCCCAACGGCGATGGCGCCAAGGACACCACACGCTTCACCGCCTCGATGACCGATGCCTCGACGCCGGTAAGTTGGACGCTTGCGGTCAAGGACGCTCAGGATGCGACGGTCCGAACGTACACCGGCCAAGGCTCCTCGCTCTCCCAGACGTGGGATGGCACCGACGGCAGCGTCGTCGTCCCCGACGGCGCTTACACCGTGACGCTTGCGGCGACCGACACCCAGGGCCTTACCTCGACCGCCTCGACCACCGTCGTTGTCGACACCGAGGCGCCGACCATCACCGCCTACGGCGCGTCGCCGAACCCCTTCAGCCCGAACGCCGATGCCAAGAAGGAATCGACGACGTTTGAGGGGACGCTGTCCAAACCGTGCTCCTGGGTCCTGAGCATCAAGGATTCCCTTGGCGTTACCAAGCGCTCGTTCTCCGGCAGCGGCACAAGCCTGTCGGCGACCTGGAACGGCAAAGACTCCGTGGGCCTGACCGTGCCCAGCGGCACCTACACGGCGTCGGTCTCGCTCACCGACCTCGCCGGCAACACACCGAGCCCGTTTACCACCGAGGTGGTCGTCGACACCGTCGCGCCGGTGATCTCGGGCACCGGCATATCCGAACCGGCGTTCAGCCCCAACGACGACGGGTCAAAGGACACGACCACGATCACCGGCTCAGTTGCCGATGCCACCGCCATCACATGGACCGTCGTCGCCAGGGATGGCGATGGCGCGACCGTGCGCTCGATGCCTGGGAGCGGAACCTCGATCGCCCAGGCGTGGGACGGCCTCAAGGATGACGCAGAGGCAGCGCTGGAGGGACCCTACGATCTCAGCGTCACAGCGACCGATGGGGCGGACAACGAGACCACGGTCAGCGTAGGCCAGACGGTGATCGATCTCATCCCGCCCGTAGCGATCGGGCTGGATGCGGTACCGAACCCGTTCTCGCCGCGCGCGAGCGCACCGAAGGACCGCACGACGGTCGCGGCGACGCTGTCGGAGTCGTTGCCGTGGACGTTGCGCATCAAGAACCTCGACGGTGCGGTTCTCAAGACGCTCACGGGAACAGGCGATGGGATTTCCTACGTCTGGGATGGGACCGGCCCCACGGGCGATCCGGTCGTCGACGGCATCTACCAGGTCGTCGCCGAGGCCGTCGACTGGGCCGGCAACGTGTTGGACGACTACGTTTACGTCCACGTCGGCGAAGGGCCGATGATCGCATCGATCACGCCCTCGACGGTCATGCTCGGCGAGACGCTGTCGATCACCGGCACGGGGTTCGGTGCTGCGCCCGTCGGCGAACACGGGGTCATGGTGGGCGACGAGCCGGCCGAGGTCCTTTCGTGGTCGGACAACTTGATCACCGCGTTGCTGCCGACCGATCTGCAGGCTGGGGAGCTCGAGGTGACCGTCTGGCAGGGGGATCAGACGAGCTGGCCCTCGACGATCACGCTGCTGAACTACGTCGTGCCGACATCGATTGACAACGTGAACCTCGGATACATCAACGTGCTGCTGAAGCCCGGCGCGTCGGCGGCAACGGTAGCCGCCCGTTACGGCGATCCGACGCCACCACGGTTGTTCCCATCTCTTCCCGTGGAGGACACGGCCTCTCGTTTCTACCAACTCAACGTGGCCACGCTGACGGGGATCACCGATACGGCGAACACGGTCCAGGAATACGCGAACGACCCTGACGTCGAATGGGCGGAGTTCGACGCGACGCCTGCAGAACCGGACGCCGAAGTCAATGACGATCTCTTCGGCTCCCAGTGGGGACTCGAGCAGTCAAGCGACATCGACATAGACGCGAAAGCAGCATGGGATCGAACCAAGGGCAGCACGGGTATCTCCATCGCGATCATCGACTCGGGCATCGGCCCCCACCCGGACCTGGACGCCAAGCTCCAGACAGGCCGGGACTACACGGGCTCGGGGAATACCTCAGACGCCTGTTCGAAGAGTAGCGCGCACGGGACCGGGGTCGCAAGCATTGCCTCCGCGGTGACCAACAACGACCGAGGCATCGCGGGCATCGGCTGGAACACCCGCCTGAGAGCCTACAAACTCCATCGCGACGTGTATTCGTCCACGACGGAGAGGTGGGAATGTAAGCCGGTCAAGGTTTCCATAGCCTCGGTGCTCGACGACGCGATCGAGGATGGAAACGAGATCATCAATCAGAGTATGGGCGCCAAGTGCCAGACGGGCAATGCCTTCAAGGCGCAGCAGGAGCGATACATCTCGGCGTGGAAGGCAGGCGTCATCATCGTGGCCTCCGCGGGTAACGACAACGTCAAGACGCCGCACTGTCCCGCTTACTACAAGCACGTCGTCGCCGTTGGCGCGATCGAAAAGGACGGCAGTCGAGCGACCGGCTGGGGTAAGGATGGCGACAAAGGTTCGAACTATGGGTCGTGGGTCGAGACCTGGGCACCGGGCGAGCACATTCGCAGGGCGGGCCTCCCCACGGTGGATTACGAGATCGACACGACCACGCAAAGTCCCTATTGCGGCTCCAAGACCACACACGAAGGCGCGACCTACTGCTACTCGCAGGGCACCTCGGCAGCTGCGCCCTTCGTCTCCGGGACGCTCGCGTTGCTGCGGGCGCTCAACGACTACAACGTCTCGGATGTCTCGGCGCTGCTGTCGACCGAGCAGGGCTCGCCGGCGCGCATCAACGCCAACAGCGCGCTTGCGTACCTGCAATACCGGATGCGAAGCGTCGTGACGCCGGACGGGGCGTTCATCAAGGACAAGCGCGCCGATCGACCGGCCATTTACTTCTTGCAGGACGGCAAGCGCCGGCTCGTGCGCAGCAGCCGGATCCTCGGCTCGTGGGGACTGAAAGCGACAAGCAAGCAGATCGTCAGGCTGGACTCCGCACGACTCGCGCGATTCCCCAAAGGCACCGATCTCGGCTTCCGCCCCGGCAAGCTGATCTCGGTTGGAACCAACAGCCTGCAGTCGAGCGCGCCCACGTGGGCCATCACCAACGACGGCTCGGGGTCGAGCATCGCTCGATGGACACGAGGCACCAAGCGCAGCGTCTCCAACGTTTACTTCTCGTGCCTCGGCTACAAGGCCGAGCGTGTCATCTCCGTTCCGCAATCAGAGGCGAACCTCCACGGCACCGGGACCGAGATCTCTGAGTGCGCCTATCCCAACGGCGCCATCATCGGATCGCCGAACACGGCGGTTTACATACTACAGAGCGGCACCCGGCGTTTGGTTCGAAAGTACGTGTATGAGTCGTGGGGCATGAAGGACGACGAGGCCCGATCGGACCTCTTGACGATCCTCACAAACAAGAACTTCCCGGACTCGGCCCTTGGGCAGATCGGGTATCGACCAGGATCGTTCATTCAGCGAGATTCCTACCCCCTCTACTTCATCAGCCAGACAGATGCGGCCACCGACTTCGCGAAGGAGAAGAAGCGAGAGATATATGGCGGAGTCAACGGGACCGCGATGAAGAAGTGCTACGGCTTCAACGAGGGGGCCGTTCTATCGGTCAGCTCTGAGCAGACGATCAGTTCCCATCCCACGGGGACGGTGATTGCGTGCTAGAAGCGGCAGGAAGTCGGCAACGTCGCGACGAATGGTGAGGTCATGAGAACTAGGATCGGCACCGCCGCTGTGCTGGCTACGTTCCTCGCCGTTTCGGCACAGGGCGGGCCGTCGCGCGCTGCGCTGGCGAGCCCCGGTGTCACCAACTTCGTCTCGGTCGACTCCGCGGAGGTCCAGCGCGGAGGCGAGAACCTCGGCCCATCCATCTCGGCCGACGGACGCTACGTCGCGTTCGATACGAACGGTACGTACTCGTCCGCAGACAAGAACGATTACATCACTGATGTCTACGTTCGAGATGTGGTTGCCGGGACGACGATTTTGGTGTCCGTGAACCTTGCCGGACGGGCTGGGAACGGCGACAGTGGGTTCCCCTCCATCTCCGCCGATGGCCGGTACGTCGCTTTCACCTCGGATGCGACGGACTTGCTTGCAGAAGAGAGTCAAGTCAACGTAGCTGTGTATCGGCGCGACCTGGCTCAGGGTATTACGCGGCTGGTGTCAATCGATTACGAAGGTATTCCAATGCTCGCGTCGAATCCGGTGATCTCAGGCAACGGCCGCTACGTCCTCTTCACGTCAGACGATCCCGGCGTCGCGGGAGATACCAATCGCAAGGACGACGTGTTCGTAAGAGATGTGGTGGCTGGTGTCACGACGCGCGTGTCGGTGGGTGCTGGAGGGCGGCAAGGGAACGGACCATCGGGCGGCATCGGCGGCTTCGCGGGACAGCACTACGCGATCTCGTTCGACGGTCGCTACGTCGCGTTCCGATCCAGCGCGACGAACCTGGTATCCGACGACACGAATGCCGATAGTGACGTATTCGTACGCGATCGAGTAGCCGGCACCACGGTGCGGGTTTCCGTCGGCCCCAACGGCGAGCAAGGGGTCAACGGGTACATGCCTGCAATCTCGGCCGCTGGTGACCGGGTCGTGTTCGGCTCGGATTCCACGTGGTTCGCCGATGACGACAATGAGGACACGGACATCTTCGTGCGCGACCTGAAGAGCGGTAAGACCGAGCTCGTATCTCGGGCGATGACGGGCGAGCCAGGTAACGGGGCCAGCATCTGGCCCGCGATCTCGGGCGATGGGCGCTTCGTCTCGTTCAGATCGTGGGCGAACAACTTCATGACGGTGTGGGATGCGGATGGCTGGGGGCAGATCTTCCTGCGAGACCTCGAGTCGTCTAGAAACGAGATGGTGTCGGTGACGACAGGGGGCTTCCCCGGCGAGGGATTCAGCTACGAATCGGCATTGTCTGGGGATGGCCGCTACATCGCGTTCAGCTCGTGGGCGAACGATCTTCTGCCGGATGACCGCAACGAGGCTACCGACGTCTTCTTGCGCGATCGCCTCGGTGCCTGTGCTCTTCCGGTGTGTCCAGTTCCACCTCTCTAGATGCCAGGACCCTATTGCAGGGGGCGCGCCTCGCCCTGCGAAATGCCCTCGAGGGGGCACCAGAACGAACTCGGCACCGAGGTTCCTCACATGGAGTATCGTCGAACTACCGCTACCCGCTCGCAGGTGGAGGTCCAGCGCG
>JBKJXT010000224.1:0-4455 GCA_046716205.1 Actinomycetota bacterium | reverse complement strand
TCTGTGTGCGCGCCGGGCTCTTGAACTACCCGGCCTCACCGGCGTCGTCGTCCTGTTGATCGTGTTCTGAGGGCCGAGACGGACCCGTGAGGTTGGGGGCGCGCCGGCGAGCACGGAGCGTTAGGCTCATCGGTCATGAGTGCATCCACGCTTGGCGAGCTGAAGGCATCGGACTGGCGAGACCGCTCGGTCAAAGACGAGATCCGCGAGAACTTCATCGCGAGGGCGCGCGCCGGCGAGCAGATCTTCCCGACCATCGTCGGATACGAAGAGACCGTGATCCCCGCGTTGGAGCGGGCGATCCTCGCCGCGCACGACATCATCTTCCTCGGTGAGCGCGGCCAGGCGAAGTCGCGCCTGATCCGCATGCTCGTCGGGTTGCTCGACGAACGCACTCCGGCCGTCGTCGCGTGCGAGATCAACGACTCGCCGCTGCGTCCGATCTGCGCGCACTGTCGCGAGCTGGTGGCGACCAAGGGCGACGACACCCCGATCATGTGGGTCGATCGTGACCGTCGATACTCCGAGAAGCTCGCGACGCCGGATACGTCGGTGGCAGACCTTATCGGCGACGTCGATCCGATCCGCGTCGCGGAGGGCCGTTATCTCTCCGACGAGCTCACGATCCACTACGGGCTCGTCCCACGAACCCACCGCGGCATCTTCTCGATCAACGAGCTGCCCGACCTGCCCGAGCGCATCCAGGTCGGTCTGCTGAACATCCTCGAGGAGCGCGACGTACAGATCCGCGGCTACAAGGTGCGTCTGCCACTCGACCTGCTGCTGGTCGCCAGCGCGAATCCCGAGGACTACACGAACCGAGGTCGCATCATCTCGCCGTTGAAAGATCGTTTCGGGTCCGAGGTGCGCACCCACTACCCCGATGAGATATCCGACGAGATCGACATCATGCGTCAGGAGGCGCGCCCGCCGGCGCCGGGGATCGTCGTCAGCGTTCCCCCGTTCATCGAAGAGATCATCGCTGCGTTCACGCATCAGGTCCGTCGCTCCCCCAACGTGAACCAGCGCAGCGGCGTGAGCGTGCGGTTCTCGATCGGGGCGCTGGAGACGATCCGCGCCGCAGCCGTGCGGCGCGCGGTGCGCACGGGTGAGGACGAAGCGGTTCCCCGCGTTTCCGATCTGCCCGGTGTGATCGCCGCGTCCATGGGACGCGTCGAGTTCGAGTCCTTCGAGGAGGGCCGGGAAGCAGAGATCCTGAACCAGCTGGCGCGCAAGGCGCTGCTGGACGTCTTCCGGCGGCGCCTGGGCGGGCTAGACTTCTCCGCGCTGACGGATGCGTTCGAGGCCGGAGCTACGGTGGAAACGGGCGACCTCGTGCCGTCGGCGGATCTCGTCAAGCAGATGGGCGAGGTGCCGGCCGGGCTGCTGAAACGGCTCAGCATCTCGGGCGAGTCGCCGGCCGTCGCAGCGAGCGCCGTGGAATTCGCGCTCGAAGGCCTCCATCTCACCAAGCGCCTGAACAAGCAACCGACGGCGCGCGGCGCGCGCTTCACGTCGTGACTCGTTTCCGCTACTCGCGCTGGGACGGGACGCAGAACCCGCTGGGCGACGACCTGTCCGTCGCCGGACTCGTCGACGCACTCAGCGATGACATCCTCGAGGGCTTCGGCCCCGACGCCGCGTTCGAGCACATGCTGCGGCGCGGGGTCCCGGGTCAGTTCGGCGGGCTGCAGTCGCTGCGCGAGCGGATCGCGCGCGCCAAGGCACAGCAACAAGAAGCCGGACGGCTCGACGGGTGGCTGGAGCAGCTCCGGGACCGGCTCGACCGCGTGCTGGAGATGGAGCGCCGGACGCTCGCGAGGCGCGACGATGACGACGCGCGGATGCGCGAGATGATGCTGGAATCGCTGCCCTCCAGCGTCGCCGGCTCGCTGAGCGAGTTGAAGACCTACGACTGGGCCGACGCCGACGCGCGCGCCGCGTTCAACGAGATGCTCGAGGAACTGCGCCAAGAGATGCTGGCTGCATACGGCGACCAGATGGTGCAGGGCTTGCAGTCGATGTCGCCGGAAGACATCGCGGCGATGCGCGACATGCTGGCCGACCTCAACGGGTTGCTGGAGCAGCGCCGAGCCGGGACCGGCCCGACGCAGCAGCAGTTCGACGGGTTCATGGCAAAGCATGGCCACTTCTTCCCCGAGAACCCGCGCTCGCTGGATGAACTATTGGAGGCGCTGGCACGCCGTCAAGCCGCCATGTCGCAGCTGATGGCGTCGCTGCCGCGCGACAAGCGTGAAGAGCTGATGCGCTTGTCCCAGCAGATCATGGAGGACCTCGGTCTGCAGTTCGAGATGTCGCGCCTGCAAGACTCGCTCCAGGACCTGATGCCGGGGCTCGGCTGGAGCGAGGCGGCGCACATCGACGGCGAGCAGCCGCTCGGGCTCGCGGAGTCCCTGGAGGCGATCCAGGAGCTCGCCGATCTGGAGGACCTCGAGTGCGCGCTGCGGATGGACGGGCCGCAGTCTTCGCTGGAGGACGTCGACGTCGACAAGCTTCGCCAACACCTCGGCGACGACGCCGTCGGCGACCTCGAGCGGATGAAGGCCGTCGAGCGCGCGTTGGAGGAAGCGGGCATCGTGGTGCGGCGCGGCGGCAAGATCGAGATGACCCCTCGAGGCGTCCGCAAGCTCGGTGAGCGCGCACTCACGACGGTCTTCGAGCGATTGATCGCCGGCGGGCCCGGGTCGCACGACACGGCAGAGGCGGGCGGGATGGGCGAGCCGACCGGGCAGACGCGCCCGTGGCGGTTCGGCGATCCGTTCCGGCTGCACGTGCAGCGCACGGTCTCCAACGCGGTCATGCGCACCGGTATCGGCCGCTCGGTGCGGCTGTCGCCGGAGGACTTCGAGATCGAGGAAGCCGAACAGCGCACTTCCACCGCGACGGTGCTACTGCTCGACATGTCGTTCTCGATGCCGCTGCGCGGGCACTGGATCCATGCCAAGCGCATGGCGCTTGCGCTGCATTCGCTTATCTCGATGAAGTATCCCGAGGACAAGCTCTCCATCATCGGCTTCAGCGACGTCGCCCGTGAGATCACGCCGCGCGATCTCGTTGACGTCGATTGGGAGCCGGTGAAGGGCACGAACATGGCGCACGCCTTCAACCTCGCCGGCCGTCTGCTCGCCAAGCAACGGGGATCGTCCAAGCAGGTGCTGCTGGTGACCGACGGCGAGCCGACCGCGCACATCGAGGACGACTACGTGATCTTCAACTGGCCGCCGCGCCGGGATACCCTCGAGAAGACGTACTCCGAAGCCATGCGCCTGGCGCGCAGCGGGGTCACGCTGAACGTGTTCATGCTCGAGGACGACCCCGGGTTGGTCGGGTTCGTGGACGGACTGGCGAAGGTCGTGACGGGACGCGTGTTCGGCGTGCGCGACGAGGCGCTGGGCGAGTACGTGGTGCGGGATTACCTCAAAGGTCGCGCCGCACGGTAACCGGCTACGACCGTGCTTCTCGCGCCCGAGGCCGCCCCAGGGTTCTGTTACGGGATGAGGGACACTGTGGCCGTGGATCCGTACGAGAACGGTGCGCTAGGAGCCCGGCTAGAGCATGCGCGGATGCTACGACATCGCGCCCACGGCGCAGCGCAGGCGCGACTCAGATCGAGCGCGTCGCGAGCATCCGAACGTCGGGAACCCCCGCGTCCCACCGGACCAGTGTCCCGGGAGGCACAATCCGGGGGATGTCGATGGAACCTGACGCACCAGAGGCGCCCCGAGGCCCGCGCGACGTCGTCATCGACCTCGTGCGCTCCGGCGCGACCACCACGGTGGTCGCCTACCACTGGGTCTTCACGATCCTCGTCTGGCGTTCCGACGGACCTCACGCCGACAACCCGATCGGCTACGTCTCGGGGCTGTGGTCGTTGACGTGGGTCCTGCAGGTGCTGCCGCTGTTCTTCATGGCGGGCGGCTATACGCATTCCCTCGCCTGGGCCAAGCACCGGGATACCCCGCGCGCCTGGGGACGCTTCGTCGCCCGGCGCGCCGGTCAGCTGCTCGGCCCGGCGTTGATGCTCGTCGTCGTGGTCGCCGGCGCCGCGACGCTCATCGCCGCGCTCCGCCCGGGTGAAGATCCGTGGGTCACTCGCGGCATCATCCTCGTGCTCTCGCCACTGTGGTTCTTGATCGTGTACCTCATGCTGGTCGTCACGGTTCCGATCTGGGACGCGCTCCACCGTCGCTTCGGCGAGCTGGCACCGATCGCATTAGGGGTCTGCGCGATGGGCGTCGATGTCGCGCGCTTCCGCTACCAGGTCGGCGGCATCGCGCTCGCGAACCTGATCTTCGTCTGGGCCGCCTGCCATCAGGTCGGATGGTCGTGGGAGCGGCTGCGCGCCGCGCCGGTTCGCTTCGGCCATTCGCTGATGCTGATCGGCTTCGCTGCGCTCGTCGGGCTGACGAACATGGGGTTGTATCCGCGTTCGAT
>JBKJXT010000223.1:0-2559 GCA_046716205.1 Actinomycetota bacterium | reverse complement strand
CCGTCGTCGCGGTTCGTGACCAGGGTCATCTATCGACCGGACGCGGAGGCCGATGTCGCGTCCGTCTTCGACTGGTACGAGTCACGCCAAACCGGCCTCGGTCAAGCTTTGAGAGCTGAACTCGAAGCCGCACACGTTCGGATCGCGCGATCGCCAACCGCGTTCCGCGTCGTCTTCGACGACACGCACCGCTACCTTCTGAGACGATTTCCGTATCAGCTGTTGTTCGTTCTTGATGGGGAGGACGTCGTGATCCTCGGATGTTTCCACGTTCGGACATCGGATGATCCGAAGAAGCGGCGGGCGCGCTAACGGCGGCTTCGGTTCGCTGAAGTGCGGAGCGGGTCCATGGAGACCCTCGACCCGATCCGGGAGACCCTCGAGCGATCGGAACGCCTTGAAGTGATCATTTACCCTGGTAGATGGCTTTGACGGCCTTCCGAAAGTCGTGGTTCGAGAGTCGTCCACTAAGGACCACAAGACGCTCCTTATTCGAACAGCTCCTTGTTCGAACACGTTGTCCTCCACAATTCCTTACTGGAGGTACGGTCTCATTTTCCGCTGGGTGTGCGCAGCAATGGTGGGACGTAGACTCTCGTGGTGGCTCCCGGACCCGCAGAGGTGAGTGTGATCCAGACGGATTATCTCGTAGTCGGCGCCGGCGCGTCGGGGCTGGCGTTCACCGATGCGCTGATCAACCGGGCCGACGCGGACGTCGTGATCGTGGATCGGCGCGCGCGGCCCGGTGGTCATTGGCTCGACGCGTATCCCTTCGTCCGGCTGCATCAGCCGTCGGCAACCTACGGCGTGGATTCGCGCGAGCTAGGAACGGGGCGGATCGACACCTCCGGTCCGAACGCGGGCTATTACGAACTGGCGACCGGCTTGGAGGTCGCCGGCTACTTCGGGCGTGTGCTCGATGAAGACCTCCTGACGTCAGGACGGGTGCGCTTCTACCCGGCGACCGACTACCTCGGTGTCGATGGCGACGGGCACCGCTTGAGGTCTGTGTTGAGTGGAGCGGTGACCACGGTGAGGGTGCGCAAGAGGCTCGTCGACGGGACGTACTTTCAGCCGGCGATCCCTTCTCGTCACAAGCCTTCGTTCGAGATCGGGGACGACGTTCGGTTCGTTTCGCCCAACGCACTCGGCAACCTCGCGGAAGGTGGCCCCCGCTACACGATCATCGGGTCGGGCAAGACGGCGATGGACACGTGCGGTTGGCTGATCGAGGGCGGCGTCGCGCCCGACGCGATCCGTTGGATCAAGCCTCGCGAGCCCCTCATGATAAACCGGGCGTTCACGCAGCCGCGCGAGCTGGTCGCGTCGTTCATGCAGCTCCAGGCGTCGCTCGTGCAGGCCGCCGCCGAGGCGCGCGAGCCGATCGACGTCGCTGCCAGCCTTGCCGCCGGCGACGTGCTTGTTCGCGTTCACTCGGACGTGGAGCCCACCGCGTTCCGGGGCGGGACGATCAGCGTGTCGGAGGTCGAACGCATCCGGGAGGTGGAGCACGTCGTGCGTATGGGCTACGTGCAGCGCATCGACCCGGACCGCGTGACCTTACGGGACGGCACAATCGATGCGCTCCGCGGCGAAGTCTTCGTGGACTGCTCGGCACGGGGGGTTCCAACGGTGGACGCGCGGCCCGTCTTCGAACCCGGCCGTATCACGTTGCAGATCCTCACGCTCGGTAACGTGCCGTACAGCGCGGCAATCATCGGCGTGCTGGAAGCGCTGTATGACGACGACGCCATGAAGGAGCGGATGTGTCCGACGCTGCCATTCGACGGCGCGCTCGCCGGGTTCGCCCGGATGGCGCACAACGCGCTCGCGGGCGGCGCCGCTCGCTCGCGAGAACCGGAGTTCAGCGCGTGGAATGCGGGGACGCGGATGAATCCGACGCGCGGCGCGCAGGATCGCACGGACGACCCGGTGATCGCGAAGGCGCTCGAGACGATCGCCGCGAACACTGGACCAGCTCTCGAGAACCTCGCGCGCCTCGCCACCGCGGCAACGTGAACATGACCGGCCTCCGAGACCCTCGGTGAGAGCTCTCCGGCATCTGGCGTCAAGGACCTCGGACTGAGGGAGTGACGCGCCCCGCTTCGTTTCGAAGAATGGAACCTACTCCTTCCGGCTGAACTATCTCGGCGTTCGGCCAGTATCAAAGGTCGCGGGTCTGGCCTTCGACATATGACCGACCTGCCTCCGCGATGATCCGCGTTGCACCGCGGTGATCGTTCGGCGAGATCTGACCGCGTTGATGGATCGGATGTGCCGCGAGATGGCCGAGCGATCGGAACGCTTCAAACAGCCTATTGTCCCTGGTAGAATGCATGCAGGTCCCGGCGAAACTCGTGGTTCGAGAGTCTGATATGAGGCGGCCCGTCAAATCCTTCGTCTCAGGTCGGTTGATCCTTTCGGGGTTGGGAGTGGATGGACGGACATGTGGAGCGGCGATCGGCCACACTGATATTCGCGGATTGGGTACCGCACATCTGGGCTTCGCCGGAACCTGCCTCTGACTAAGGACGCGCTTGTAGGCGCAGAGTGGACACG
>JBKJXT010000222.1:0-3089 GCA_046716205.1 Actinomycetota bacterium | reverse complement strand
CCGCATCAGATATCGACTCCAAGGTACTCGACTCCGTCGCATATCGCGTCGTGGGATACGACAAGTCCGGGAATGAGAGCCTGCCTTCAAATGTTGTCACGCTTGCCAAGAACCAGTGCTCCTGAAGGGGGGATGACCCTCATCGAGCTCGTCACCGTGACGGGCTTGCTGATGGTGGTCATCACCACCCTCGTCTCCATGCTGACGACCATCCAGCGATCGCAGGTGCGGCAAGCCGCTCGTTCCTACACCAATGACATCACAAGGATCGCGATGGACCGGATCACCAAAGAGATCCGCCAGACCTCCAGCGTCTACGCCGGGGCAACGGCGTCCTACCTCAGGGTCGATACATTCGTGCAAGGCAATCCGGTGACGGTCACCTACCAGGCCAGCGGCACGCAGCTGACTCGTACGCAGGGCACGACGTCTACCGTGCTTATCGACCGCCTCACATCCACGTCCGTGTTCGGCTACGACCCAAGCGTGACGAACCCGACCACGATCCAGATCAGCTTGCGGGTCCAACCGGAGTCGTTCGTCAGTGATCCGAACTCAACCGTCGAGCTGGACTCCGAGGTCCAGCTGAGGAACTAGTGATGAACAGGATCGTCGGGTTGATGCGTCGAGAGGAAGATGGGCTCGCGATGGTCATCGCCGTCGTGCTCACCGGCGTGCTGGCGACGTTGACCCTGCTGATGCTGACGATCGGTTCCCATACCGACGTTGCGAGTGCGCGAGGTCGTCATTGGATCCAATCGCTGCACGTCGCCGAGTCCGGTATCGACAAGGCGATCGCACGGCTTCAAGAGACGTCGGGAGGATTCACAGGAGTGCTCAGCGGATCGACCGATGAAGGTGCGTTCGAGGTCACCGTCACCAGGGGGGCGCGAAACATCTACACGATCGAGTCGGCCGGCAGCGTGCGCCTGGGCCAGCAGCTGGCTGCGACCCGAGAACTGCGGGTCACCATGGCCCCACCATCGACCTTCAAGAATGCGGTCTACTCATTCACGTCGCTGGAGACCAAGAACAACGACACGATCCTGGGAGACATCTGGGCCAACCAGAACGTGGTGGTCGCCGAGAACACGACGGTCACCGGTTCCGTGACAGCCGCGACGGGCTATGTGAGCCTGCTGAATGGCTCGACCGTGCAAGGGTCCGCCCGATCCGGAGGGTTCAACTCGTTGACCGACACCGCGATCCAGCTGGCTCCCAACTCGACGCTCGGCGGCAGCGCGACCGGATCGGTTACCGCACCGCCAGACCCTGTTACCTGCGCCGGCGCCAACCCGGCGCGCTACCGAGTTGATGTCGGTCCCGGTGCCACGATCAACGGCGACGTATCGACGTGGGGGACGAAGTCCGGCGCCGGCACCGTCGTCGGGACCGTGACGAGCAACACCTGCAGCTCTGCACCTCCCACCGTTGCGATGCCGATGTTCACCTACAGCGCAGCCAACTACAACGCGGCAACCCTGCACGAGTTCGGCACCCCTACGACACCGTCTGCGACCGCGGTTAGCAGCTTCCAAGCGTGGCTCAACGCCCAGCCCGGCAAGCAGATCAGTGGAACCTTCTACATCAACCAGCAGTCGCCGGTCAGCCAAGCGACACGTTTGGATCTTACAGGGGCCGTGGTCAGTGGAGACCTGACGATCATCACGAACACTCCTATCTTCTCTAACGGGATTTCGGACAACAGCGGAGACGCCATCGTGTTCTTGGCATCGTTCTACAAACCGCCGACCGGCACGAGCTGTGACCTGAACCAGGACGCGAGCGACTGTTCGATCCACCTCAAGAACAACTTCCAAACAAACGGCGCCACCGCACTCTTGGCGTATTCGCCATTCGGGCCGACCTCGATCAAGAACAACGCAACACAGAACGGCGCGGTCTACGGCGACAGCATCCAGGTGAAGAACAACCAGACCCTTACCTACGATTCCCGGATCGAGCGCATGGTCGGCTTCGGCGACAGCCAGCTCGAGATCACGCGGTGGGTCGAGGTCTGATCCCGGCGCGCTCGCCGCTCCACGACCGGCGAGCGTCCCTCGGCTAGCCTTCGCGTCACCGCATCGGTGATGTATCCGCGAAAGGAGGGTCGGTGCGCGCCGCCGGGATCTCGCTCGCAGGCCTCTTCGGGTTGCTGTTCGGCAGCTTCGCGAACGTCGTCATATACCGAGTGCCCAAACGCGAGTCAGTGGTTCGTCCGCCCTCGCGCTGCGGGAACTGTGGGACCGAGATCAAGCCGCGCGACAACATCCCGGTCCTTTCGTGGATCTTGCTCGGCGGAAAGTGCCGCAACTGCAGTGCACGCATCTCCGTGCGCTACCCCTTCGTCGAGGCACTCACCGCGGGACTGTTCGCACTCAGCGCCGCGCGGCTCGATCCGACCGATCTGATCGCCTATCTCCCGCTGATGTGGGTGCTCGTCGTGCTGAGCTTCATCGACATCGACCACAAGCTCCTGCCCAACAGGGTCGTCGTTCCCGCGCTCGCGACCGAACTCGTGCTGTTCGCGATCGCGGGCCTGCTGGGACCTGGGCTCGACTCCTATCTTGGTGCGGTCATCGGGATGGCCGGTGGGTTCGGGTTCTTCCTCGTGCTGGCGTTGATCCAGCCCCGAGGGATGGGGATGGGAGACGTCAAGCTTTCCGCGATGCTCGGCCTCGCGCTCGGGTACCTCGGCTGGGAGCGGGTCCTCGTCGGCTTCTTCCTCTCCTTCTTCATCGGTGCGATCGGCGGGATCGCCTTGATCGCTGCGCGCCGGGGTGATCGCAAGAGCTACATCCCGTTCGGCCCCTACATGGCGCTCGGCACGATCATCGCCGTCCTCTACGGCGGGCCACTCGTGGACCTCTGGCTCCGCCGGTAGCCCCTCGCCACGCGCTGTGGTGCATCTGCCACGGATAGGCGTCTGACTAGAGCTGTCTCTCAACGGGGCGGAATCCAGGTATTGACAGCTTCTGTTGCCTCTCGTTAGGTTCGGGATCTGTCGGGTCTGGTGTAGCTCCAGTTAAAGTTGTTGAAGATGTGGTACAAGTTTCACCCGTGGCGGAGCTGACCCCCCGAACCCGTAG
>JBKJXT010000221.1:0-9746 GCA_046716205.1 Actinomycetota bacterium | reverse complement strand
CGCGTCCTTGAGCGCGCCGGCCACGCCGTCGGGGGTGATCCGCAGCCCGAAGGCGAAGTCGGCGGTCGAGGCGCGCACCACGATCAGGACGCCGCTGCGGTTGACCACGTCGAGGCTCGGGTTCGGGGTGCCGCTGCCGTCGGTGGCCAGGTTGAGGCGGTCGCGCAGCTCGTCGCCGACCTTGCTCGCGTTGTCGCCGCTGACGATGGCGTAGTTGGCCTCGCCGAGCACCGTAGCGCCGTCGGTCACCGACAGCTGCCACTGGTCGCCGGTGTCGAAGGCAGGGACGCCGAAGGTCTCGACGCGGATCGCGTTGGCGATCTGGGTCAGCGACTCGTTGGTCGTGTCCGTCGCGGCGATCGTGGCGGTGAACGCGGTCCCGTCGAGCTTGCTGATCGTGATCGTCGTCCCGTTCACGGTCGCGAAGTACTCGGAGAGCCCGGCGCGCGTGTTGAACGCGCCGACCAGCGCGGCCGCCACGCTGGAGAGCGTCGACGAGGAGCTGGTGTTGTGCGACACCGAGTCCACGCCGGTGATCGCCAGCGTCCAGGTCTGGTTGTTCACCACGGTGCCGTCCAGCGTGTAGGTCTTGGTGAGCGCCACCGTCTGCGAGGAGCCGTCGCGCTGGATGCGCAGGGTCGGCGAGATGGCCGCCCCAGTGATCGAGAAGACCGTCAGCGCCGCACCCGACGCGCGCGCCGCGAAGGTCGCCGAGCCGGACTGGATCTCGCCGGCGAGCGCGGCGGCGACCGAGGTCGCGGTGCCGGATGCGCCGACGTTGGCGACGTAGGTCTCGCCGCCGACGACGAGGGTCACGACGTCGTTCGGGCTCACCGTCGGGATCGTGATGACCTGCGCCTTGGCGGCGGTGCTCGAGGTGATCGAGGAGATCGGGTTGACCGTGAGTCCGGTGTTGAACGCGGTCCCGTCGGCGCGCACGATGGTCAGCTTGGAGCCCTCGGCGATCGCAGTGAAGCCCGAGATCAAGTTGACGCCCGACGCCAGCGACGAGGCGATCGTGGACAGCACCGTCCCGGATGCCGTGGCCGTCCCCAGCACCGCGCCGCCCGTGCCCGTCAGGGTCAGGGTCCACACGTCGCCGGAGCGGAACAGGGTGCGAAGGTCGACCGTGTAGGAGGTCGGCTGCGTGCCCGCGTCCACCGTGTAGCCGCCGGCCGGCGTGATCGCGAGCGTGGAGGTGAAGCCGGATGCGCGCCCGGCGATCACGGCGCTGCCGTCCGCCGACGCGGTGTAGCCGCCGGTGTTGAGGTCGCCGGCCAGATCGGCGGCGACGGTCGATGCGGAGGCGCCGAGCGCCACCACGTAGGTGCCCGAGACCGAGCCGCCGGTGTGCGACAGGGTGACGGTCCAGGTCTCGCCGCGACGGACGCCGGCCGGGATCGCGATGCGGACCTCGGTCCAGACCATGGTCGAGGCCTCGGACTGGGTCGGGGTGCCGCTGAACGTCGCGTTGCCGGTCGGGCTCGCACCGGTGATCGAGAAGGCCAGGGTGAAGCCAGAACCCGTGATCGTGATCGCCGAGCCCGACACCGAGGCCGAGGCACCGATCAGGGTCGCCAGGGCGGAGGCGATCGCGCTCGTGGTCTGGCCCGACGCCACGACGTGGTCGTAGCGGGTGGTGCCCACGTGGATGCTCCACAGCTCACCCGCGTTGGGAGTGCCGCCGAGCGCCGCCGTGGCGGTCGAGAAGTGCGCCTGGGTGCCGCCCGTGCGCAGCGCGGACTGTAGGCGGGTGACCGCGGCAGCGGCGTACGCGTCCTGCGCCAGGCCGTGGATGGTCAGGCCGCGCAAGTTGAAGCCCGTCGGGTCCGAGATCGTCAGCGTGTTGCCGCTGACCAGGACCGTGTAGCGCGGCGTGCCGTCTGCCTTGGTCGCCGCGGCGACGAGCTGGCCGATCCGGACCGCGATGTCGTGCAGCGTCTCGCCCGCCAGCGCCTGAACCTGGTAGGAGCGGTAGCGGATACCCAGCGTCCAGATGTCGCCCGGCGTCACGCGGCCGTTCAGCGCGAACGAGACGCTGGAGTAGAACGGACCCGCGTCCGCGAGGCTGCCGGCGCCCGAGGTGTTCTCGGAGAGCGGCTGCGGCTCGAGCATCGCAGGCGTGACCGTGAACTTGTACAGGTCGAAGCTGTTGTCGCCCGAGCCGATGATCCGCGCGTACGGCGTCTGGAAGTCGATGGTGCCGCCTTCGACCCACGTGTTGCCGACCAGGGTGTCGAAGAACGTGAAGAAGTAATTCTGGTTGACGTTCTGTGGCGTCGCCTCGCTGTTGTTGGCCGGCTCCTGCTCAAGGACGGGCTCCGAGCCGAACAGGAAGCCGTCCACCTCGTGGCCTTCGATCGTGACCTGCAGGTCGTAGTCGACGCCCACGGGCAGGCCGGTGGAGAACAGCCAGCTGGTGACCTCGAGGAAGTACTCACCCGGCGCGCTGAAGGTGTAGCGCAGGTGGTCGTCGAGCCACGTCGAGCTGCCGGTCGGCGTGCCGAACGCGCCCGAGCCGCCCGTGAACGGGTTGGAGTAGCCGGGGCCGCGCGCGATGAGGTCGCCCGTGGCGTTGTACAGCTTGAGCAGGCTCAGCCACAGGATCGGGTCGCCGAACTCGAAGCCGTGGTCGATGTCGAACGACGCCTCGACAGTGCCGCACACCGGAACCGTGTCGGTGGTACACCCCAGGGACTCGGGCGTGATCGTGAATCGGTAGAAGTCGCTCTCGCCGTTGCCCTTGCCGCGGACGGTGATGTGAGGCTCGAGCTCGAGCGGCAGGGTACCGATCAGGTCCTCGATCTCGGTGTTGGCGTTGCGGTTCCACTTGCCGAGCTCGAGGTCGGTCGCGTTGAAGCGCGAGTTGTGGCCCTCGACCTCGTTGAGCAGCGCCACGCCGAAGTCGCCCACGAAGGTCGTGGTCTCCCCCGCCGGTGCGTCGGTCACGAATCCGTCGCCGAGCACGATCGTGCGGGTCGGCTCGATCACATTGGTCGCGCCGCCCTGCTGGAGCACGAGCACGCCCGGCGCGTCGACGTCGGTGACGCGCGCGTCGATGGGCGCCGGGATCGTCGACTCACCGTGCGCGCCGGCGACGTAGGCGAACTCGAGTTCGCGCACGGTGCCCTCGTCGATCGTGACGGCCCAGCGCTCGCCCGGATCGATGGCGGCCGTGCCACCGACGGTGATGACCGCGGTGCGGTAGCGCACGACGAGCTGGCACGCCGGTGACGCGCACGAGAGCGTTCCGCCCGACGTCGCGAAGGCGAAGAAGGGCGAGTCGGTCACGTGCTCGATCGCGATCTCGTCTGCGTCGGCGCCGGCGACCGCGGTGAAGGCGGTACTCGCGTTGATGGCGGCGAGCAGGTCGGCGACGAGCGCCGCGATCCCGCCGGCCACGTGCTCGGCGTCCGCGGTGACCGAGAACTCATCGCCGTTGAGGTGGATCGTGTACTGCCGGCCCAGCGTCACGGCACTCAGCGCCAGGGTGAGCGGGCCCTGATAGCGGCTCAGCGCGCACGCCGGCGCGGCGCAGTAGACGTCACCGGTCGCCGCGTCCTCGAACCGCGCGTGGAACGGCGCGCCCCCGTCGTGGTGGACGAAGAACTCACCGGCGGTCGAGCCCGCGACGGCGACGAAGTGCGCCGTGTCGTTGATGAGGTCGATGATCCTGCCCGCGACGTCCTCGGCGGTGTCGGTCGAGGACGCGGTGGCCTCGAAGTCCACGCCGTTGATGATGAGCACGTAGGAGGTGCCCGCGGTGATCGAACCGAGCTGCACCCGGATCGTGCCGTTGAACGCAGGGGTCGAGGAGCCGGCCACCGAGCCGTTGAGCACGTTCACCGCGTACGGCACGCGCCCGCTGATGTGCAGCGTCTTGGTGAGCTCGTTGAGGGTGACCTCGTCGAAGCGGCCGCCGACATCGCCCAGGATCGCTGCGCGCAACCCGCGGAGCACGTCGAGCGCCCCGAGGCTGATGAAGTCGCTCAGCGAGGACGTGATCTCCTGGGTGATGCGCGTGAAGTGCAGCGCTTCCTTGTCGATGTCGTGCGCGGCGCGCACCCGAACCAGCTGCGCCGCGTTCCACGTGCCACCGACGCCGCCGGTGAAGGTCAGGACCCGCGAGTCGCCCCAGCTGCCGTCGGCCTGCTCGATCTGCGCCTGGTTGTCGGCGGTGACGAGGATCGTCACGGCGCCGGCGGGCTCACGGCTCAGCCTGACCGCGTAGGCGTCCTTGTAGGGCAGCGAGCCGGAGGAGCCCTCGATCGTGCCCGCCGGCAGCTCGGAGATGAGCAGCCCGTCGTCGGGGCCTGTGCCCTCGTCGAACGGCACGAGCACGACCGACGCCGCGTCGTCGTCGACGACCTCGACCACCACGCCGGGGATCGACAGGGTGTCGTAGCCGCCGCCGTCGTCGGGCGATGCGCCCTGGACCACGCGGTGCTGGATGTTGATGAATCGCGTGCCCTCCGCCAGATCGTCGGCCAGGGCGCGCACCGTGATGGTCTGCTTCACGAACCAGTTGGTGCGGTCGAACAGCAGGGTCACGCCGGCCATGCTGAAGGCGGCGGGGCTCGTGCCCACGCCGAGGCTGATCCCGAGCCCGCCCGCGCGCACGTCACGCTCGCGCCCGGCGACCGGCGCGGCGGTGAGGCGCACGTCTTCCTCGGGCGCGCGGGAGAGCACGACGGTATAGGTCGCGGTGATCAGCGTCCCTCCGCCCGTCTCGAAGACGCGCAACGGTCCTTGTTCGAGGGCGACCACCACCCCGGCCTCGTCGTTATCCGCGATCTTGACCGATAGGTCTTGGACGAAGATCCCGTCGTATCGAGCATCCAGCGTCGTCAGCGAATCGATCGCCGTGAGGTAGTGGTCGATGAGGCCGTTGTGGCCCTCGAGGCTGTTGCTGACCACCGTGATCGGCTTGCCGTCGGTGCCACCGATATTGAAGGTGTCGGTGCCCCGGCCGCCCAGGATCTCGAGGATCACGCGCTCGCTGGAGCTGCCGACGAAGAAGGTGTCGTTGCCTTCCTGCGCGTCCACGACGACCTTCTCGATCGCCTGGAACGTGATGAACAGGCCGGCGCCGAATACACCCTTGTCGGTGACCACGAAGTCGTCGCCGAACTCGGTGCCGACCACGACCAGTGTGTCGAGCCCGTCCCCACCGTCGATCCGGACCGGCGCGTTGACCGTGTAGGTGATGAAGTCCGCGCCCTGGCCGCCGTTGATGTTGGTGAACGGCGCCTCGGGGTCGAGCGGGTTCACGCGCACGAACGCGCGCACGCGGAACGTGTCGTCGTCTTCTTCCCCGAACAGGAACAGCTCAGCGAGGTTGCGGTAGACCGTAAAGCTGTCGTTCCCGGTGCCGCCGAACAGCGAGGCGCTGTTGTTCTCGTCGATGCCGTTGCTGAGGAAGCCGCGTGTGGTCTGCGTGGTCTCGAAGTAGTCCTGAGCGTCGTAGGGATCCAGCGCGTCGTCGTGGAGGCCGTTCAGCGGGTTGGAGCCGTCGCGCGCGGAGCGGTACACCTGGCCGACCTGGAAGGTGTCGTTGCCGGCATCACCGAAGGCGGTGATCGGCGAGCGCGTGCCGTCGAAGACGAACGTGTCGTCGCCGGCTCGGCCGAAGATCTGGACGCTGCCGTTGATGCCGCCGTCGTAGTTCACGCGCTCGAAGAAGCCACCCTGCACCGGCTTCTTGAACTCGTCCACCTCGAACGCCGCGACCATGCCGATGCCCGACAGCGTCCTGCGGAGCAGGAACACGTTGGCCTCGTTGGTGCCGAAGATCCGCAGCTGGTTGATGCCGCTCGTCGCGTTCTCCTCGACGTTGATGAGGGTGAGCGGACCGATCGGCGAGCTCATGCCGCTGAGCCCGATCTCGATGATGTCGCTGCCGGTGCCGCCCCGCAGCGTCAGGATGCCGCCGACGCCGTTGGCGAACGTCTGGAAGCCGTCCTCGTCGTAGTTGACGCGGACGATGTCGTTGCCGCCGCCGGCCTCGACCCGCGTCTGACCGGAGACCGAACGGATGTTGATGACGTCGTGGATCTCGTCGGGCACCTTCGGGTCGACCGTCTCGCTGCCGGTGCGCAGGGTCAGCTCGGCGCCGTCCGGGCTTGAGTGCAGGAAGAAGTCGTTACTGCCCGGGCCGAGGTTGATCTCGAGCACCTCGAAGCTGTGGTACTCGATGCCGGTCGTCATGCCCAGCTTGGTCAGCGTGGTCGCGGTCAGCTTGCCCTCGTCGTCGGAGGAGTCGCCGCTGTCGTACGCGCGCAGCACGTCACGCCCGCCCTCGGCGAACAGCATCAGCCACTCGTTGTCGATGTCGTCGAGCGTGCTTCCGATCAGCGGGTCGGAGCCCGAGGCGTTGCTGCCCACCCGCACGAGGTCGTCACCGGTGCCCGAGCGGACCTCGGTGTGGCCGGCGATCGTCTCGACGTTGATGGTGTCGTCGCCGCTGCCGACGTCGAGGTGGGTCAGCGACGGCGCTGCGTGCGTGCTCGCGATCGTGAACACGTTGCCGACCGAGGCATCGCCGAGGTGGATGTCGAGCTGAGCCAGGCTCGCGTAGCTCATCGATCCGGCCGGCGCGAATATCCCGGTCAGCAGGGTCGAGGTGAGGCGGCCGTTGTCGTTGGCGTTGTCGGAGATGTCGTCGACGTCGACGAGGTCATCGCCCTGGCCACCATCGACGACCAGCAGCGCGGCGATGTCGTTGCCGTGGCCGTTGAGGTTGATGAACTGGAAGCCGCCCTCCGACGGGACGCCATCGACGTTGGTCTCCCACAGACCGGCCTCGCTGCCGACGTAGATCGTGTCGAGCCCGCCCTCGCCGAGGATCGTCGTGGTTCCCTTGATGCCGCGCACCGAGACGCGGTCGGTCCCGGCGCCCGCCTCGACGACGGTCGAACCCGTGTGCGTGGTGACGATCGTGATGAAGTCGTCGCCAGAGCCGAGGTCGACGGTGACGTTCTCCAAGCCGAAGTGGTGGAACATGCGCGCGCCGTCCAGCGACGGGTTGAGGATCTGGACCCGGTTGCGCAGGGCGATGGCCTCCAGCGCGTAGCCCGTCGGGTCGGAGATCCCCAACTGCGCCGTGACCGCCGCCACCGACGGGTTGGTCGTCACGATCGGGTCGCTGCCCACGTACGCCGCGCGCTGGCCACCGAGGTAGCGGACGGGCTCGTTGCCGAGCGTCATCTTGGCTCGGTCGTCTGTCTCGCTGTAGCGCGCCTGGACCCACTCGTCGTCCTCGTTCTGCTCGTAGACCGGCTTCCCGCGTCCGTGGAGCTTGACGTAGGTGTAGCTGACGACGATCCGGGTGTTGTCGGCCGGCGCGGTTGCCAGGGTGAGCTCGTCGCCGCGCGCGCCGCCGATCGAGTACTGCCCGGCCGCCAAGGCCAGACCGTTGACGACAACCTGGATCTTCTCGTCCGCCTCGTCAACGCTGCCGTCGCCGTCGTTGTCGATCGAGTCGTTGCCGATCGTCCTGAGCGGGCTGAACTCCAGCACCAGCACCCTGTTCATCACCGCGTGGCGGTAGAAGACGACCTCGTTCTTGGAGCCGATGCGACGGGTCGCCGTGTAGAGCAGGACGTCGCCGTCCTCGTCGAGCACCGTGTCACCGTTGCTGTCGACGACGGGGTCGCCCTCCATGATCGGCTCGTTGCCGTCGTAGAACTTGAGGTCGTCCACCTCGTGGAAGGCCGGGACGGCGACGACGATGGCCACCAGCGCGGTCGGCGGCAGTGAGGCGCTGATGAGCACGGCGTTGTTCGTGTGATCGACGGTGAAGCCTGACGAAAGGTTGTAGATGAGCGTGCCGTCGTAGACGGTGACCTGGAAGAGGTCGCCCGAGTTCAGGTTCCGGGTGCCACGGTTGGCCACGTCCGGGTCGGCCATGTCCGGCACCGGTCCGATGACGAACCGCCTGCTCCCGCCGACCAGCGGAAGGTCGCCCACGCGCGATGTGAACGGCATGTACGGGTTCTCGTCGTCGTCGTCCAGGGCGATCAGCGGCTTGAGCGTCCCGTCCGCGTCGAGCAGGTCGAACACGCGGATCTCGCGGTCGTAGATCTGCGCCTGGCCGGGGAAGTGCAGGAACGGTTGGCTGCCCGTGTAGACCTCGTTTCCCTTCTCGTCGACGACCTGCTCGCCGCCCAGGTAGCGCACGATGTCACCGCGGAGGTGCACGACAGGGTCGCCGGCGACGTGGAGCTTGGGATCGCCGGGCTTGTGGTAGATGGGCGCGCCGAACGGATCGGTCAGCCCGATGCCGGTGAACAGGTCGACCACCTGCACGAGCCCGTCCTCGACGGTCCAGACCATGGCGTCGCCGGTGAAGGGATCGATCACGGGCTCGCCGCCGAAGGCGGTCTTCAGGGTCTCGTTCTGGAAGTACGGGCCCGTCACGGCGTCTTCGTATGTGACCGCGATCCCGTCGCGGAGCAGCGCGACCGGGACGTGCACGGCGTCCAGCGTCACCACGAGGTCGGTGCCGACGCTCGAGGTGATGATGTTCAGCGAGTCGGTGCCGCCGTCGATGACCGGCTGGATGTGGTCGCTGACGCGGACGAAGTTGCGCAGCGCGGTGTGGTTGATCGGGATCACCGACGGGCGCGTGCCGAACGAGCTGGTCACCTTGCGGCCCGATGCGTCGATGTAGAGGTTCACACCGGTCACGAAGTTGGTGATGTAGCTGGGCAGGTTGACCACGCGGATCGTCACGCCGTCGATCTCGTATGAGGTGTCGTCGCCGTTGCGCTCACCGGCGAAGGTGATCGTCACCGGGTCGGAGCCGGCCAGGAACTCGAACGAGTAGGTCTGCCAGCCGCTCGCGTCCGCCTTGGTCAGGCGACGGTTGATCGTGTTCCCTGCCGCATCCTTGAACGAGGTGATCTCCGAGTTCCCGACGAAGGCGCCGAAGGAGGGCGCGCTCGAGGTTCCGAACGCCGAGTGGACGTTGCGGATGCTGAAGTCCACGCGGTAGCGGACGCCGGTGTTCAGCTCGGAGAGCGTCTGGCTGATGCTCGGGTCGGAGTCTGCGGCGCCGTTGGAGTTCAGGATGAAGGTGCCGTTGCGGAAGAAGAACAGCCCGCCCAGGCTCGTGTAGCGGTGCCCGCCGTTGTCGTCGAGGTTGGCGCTGGTCCAGCCGCCCGAGGTCCCGTTGCTCGCGACGAACTCGCCGAACCCGCCGTTGGTGGCCACGTTCGTTCCGTACTGCGAGAACACCTTGTCGAAGACCTCGGTCACGTACACCAGGCAGTTGTTGCCGGCGGCCACCTGAGCGTTGGTGCAGGGCGCGCCAGAGGAGACCGGCACGATGACCGGGATGCCGGTGATCGAGGAGTTGGTCGTCTCGCCACCCTCTGCATCGAACCAGAGGCGCTGACCAAGCGGGTTGGTCTTCTGGCGGCCGTACTCCAGCACGCCCTTCTCCTGGACCTTGCGCTCATCAAGCGACCCGTCGGAGAGCAGCACGACCGTACGGACCTGCACGGGCGTCCGAGAACCGTCCGGATCCGCGAGCGCGTCGGTGTCCTTGATGATCGGCACGAGCAGGCCGGGCCAGTATTCGACGGTGCCGTCCGAGCCGACGAAGGTCTGCTTGGCCGCGGCGCAGTTGGCCGGCTCCCCGCAGTCGATGATGATGACGATCTTGGCGGTCAGGAAGTTGACGCCGCGGATCGGGTCGTAGACCACCTGGTCGTTGTCGAAGACCGGGTCGACCCGCTCGACCA
>JBKJXT010000220.1:0-10868 GCA_046716205.1 Actinomycetota bacterium | reverse complement strand
GGCCAGGGCGATGGTCGCCGGCATCAGGTTCTCGTCGGTGGCGGCCACGCGGCTCAGCTCGTCCAGGGCTCGTTTCACGGCGTCCTGGTCCCGCTCGGACCGCCACTCGGCCAGGTCGGCGATCTGGCGGTCCTGGACCGACGGGTCGACCCGCAGGATGCTCTCGGCGCCACCCAGCGGCGAGTCGGCGGTCTCGGTGAAGGCGTTCACCCCGACCACGGTCAGGTCGCCCGACTCGATGCGGCGCATGCGCTCCACGTGGGAGCCGACCAGACGGGTCTTCAGCTCGTCGATCGCTTCGAAGGCCCCGCCCAGGGCGAGGACATCGTCCAGCTCGGCGGTGGCCTCGTCCAGCAGCTCCTGGGTCCGGGCCTCGACGACGTGGGAGCCGGCGAAGATGTCCTCGTACTCCAGCAGGTCGGTCTCATACGCGAGGATCTGCTGCAGGCGCAGCGACCACTGCTGGTCGAACGGGCGCGGCAGCCCCAGCGCCTCGTTCCACGCCGGAAGCTGCAGCGAACGCGTGCGCGCATCCTTGGACAGCGTCACCGCGAGCGCCTCGAGCATGATGCGATACACGTTGTTCTCGGGCTGCAGCGCCGTCAGGCCAAGCGAGTTCACCTGGACGGCGTAGCGGAATCGCCGGAACTTCGGGTCCGCCACGCCGTAGCGTTCGCGCGTGATCCGGTCCCACATCCGGGTGAAGGCGCGCATCTTGCAGGTCTCTTCGACGAAGCGGATCCCTGCGTTGCAGAAGAACGAGATCCGACCGACCACGCGCTCGAAGTCCTCAACGTCACGCTCGCGCACCGCGTCGAGCACCGCGATCGCGTTCGCGAGGGTGAACGCGAGCTCCTGGTGCGGCTCCGCGCCGGCCTCCTGCAGGTGATAGCTGCACACGTTGATCGGGTTGGCCTTGGGGACCTCGCGCGAGCAGAACTCGATCATGTCGGCGATCAGTCGCATCGAGGGTTGCGGCGGGAACGCGTAGGTCCCGCGCGAGAGGTACTCCTTCAGGATGTCGTTCTGCGTGGTGACCGACAGCGCGGCGCGCGGCGCGCCCTGTTCCTCGGCGACGGCCACGTAGAGCGCGAGCAACCACATCGCCGTCGCGTTGATCGTCATCGACGTCGTCATCTCGGCGAGCGAGATCCCGTCGAAGAGCGTGCGCATGTCGGCGATGCCCGAGATCGGCACGCCGACCTTGCCGACCTCGCCGGACGCCATGGGATGGTCGGCGTCGTAGCCGCACTGCGTCGGGAGGTCGAAGGCGACGCTCAGGCCGGTCTGCCCCTTGGACAGGTTGCGCTTGTAGAGCTCGTTGGTGGCGCGCGCCGAAGTGTGACCCGCGTACGTGCGGATCACCCACGGCTTGTCCTTGGGATGGTTGACGCTCATCGCGGCTCATTCTCGCGGTTCGCGCCGGTTCTCCGCGAATCCAGGCACTCGTCGGGTGGTAGCATCGAGATCAACATGCCGGAGCGCGCGTTGCTCACGTATCAAGACCTCCGCGAGAGGTTCGGCGAGGACAACGTGCGCCGAGAGATCATCGACGGGCAACTCTTCGTGAGCCCGTCGCCGCGCACGCGTCACCAAGAGATCGTCATCCGCCTCACCGTCGCCTTCTTCCTCCACACCTCCGAGCACGGCGGCGGCCGGGTCATCGCTGCGCCCTTCGACGTCGTCCTGTCGGAAGCCAACGTGGTCGTGCCCGACCTCGTGTTCATCGCGGACGATCAGGCGGCCATCCTGAACGACCACAACGCATCCGGCGCGCCCGCGCTGTTGGTGGAGGTCTTGTCAGACGCCAGGCGCGACCGCGTTCGTAAGCGGGACCTCTACGCGCGCTTCGGTGTCGCGGAGTACTGGGTCCTCGATCCCGACGCCGATCGTGTTGAGCGATACCGACGGCGGCGTGGCGGCTACGGCAAACCCGAGATCCTCGAGCCCGGGGAGACGTTGACCTACGACAGGCTTCCGGGGTTGACGATCGACCTGCGAGCTCTCTTCGCGCGTTAGGACGCTTGGTCCTGCGCCACGAACTCCAGCACCGTGTCGATCCCCGTGATCTTGAAGATCCGCTGCACCGCGGACGGACCCTGCACCAACGCGAACCGCCGGCTCTGCTCCTTCGCGCGCCGGTCGGCGGTCAGGATCACCCGCAGCCCGCTCGAATCGATGAAGGTCAGCCCCGAGAGGTCGAGGATCAGCAGCGCCGGGCGCTCTTCCTCGAGACGACGGATCGCGCCTTCCACCTTCGGCACACCGCCGATGTCGAACTCGCCGGAGAGCTCGAGCTTGACGCCGCCTTCGAACGGTTCGCTCTTCATGTCCATCGGTTCGCGAACCCCTTCTCGTTGACGTCGTTGAGCCGCAGCACGAGCACCGCGCGGTCGTCGCGCTTGCCCATCGTTTCGGTCTCTTCTTCGAAGATACGATCGGCGATCTCTTTGGCGGGCGCGCCCGTGCAGTTGCGCAGCGCCTCTAGTAGATCCTTCTCCGGCTCGGCCTTGTGCTCGTCGAGCACGCCATCGGTGTAAAGGACCAACGCGTCGCCGTTGCGCATCGTCAGTTCGGTCGCCTGCAACGTCGGCTGCGCGAGGATCCCCAGCAGCGAGCCGTCGCCACCGACGAGCTCCGCGCTGCCGTCGGCGCGGATCAAGATCGGGGCGGGATGTCCGCCTCGCACGAGCTGAACCTGGGCCACGCCGTCACCGACCTTGACCGAGGCCAGCGTCAAGGTGCAGTAGTTGCCTTGCTCGGCGCGCAGGATCGCGGCGTTCAGGGCGCGCAGGACCTCGACGGGAGACTCCTCGCGCATCGCGACCGCGCGCACGGTGTGGCGTGCGAGTCCGGTCATCGCCGCGGCCTCCGCGCCCTTGCCACACACGTCGCCGACGACGAACTGCCACCGTCCGCCCGCCTCGAACACGTCGTAGAAGTCACCACCAACGAGGTCCCCATGGCCGAACGGCTCGAAACGAGCCAGCACCTCGAGCCCGTCGATGGTCGGGAGCGTCGGCGGTAGGAGGCTCTGCTGCAGCACGCGCGCCTCGTGTGTCCGTTGTTGATATAGGCGCACGTTCTCCAGCGCGGTCCCGGCGCGCAGCGCGAGGTCTTCGGCCAGCGTCAGATCCTCGGCGTCGTAGCGGCGGTCCGGCCGGACCGAGGCGAACTTCACCGCCCCGATCGGCTTGCCGCGCACGAGCAAGGGAACGATGATCAGCGACCGGAGCTCGAGGCCTTTCAACAACGCGGCGTGCTGCGGATCGCGCGCCACGGTGTGGATGATGTCGGCGTCGACGACCGGATACAGCTCGGCGCGGCCGGTGCGCATCACCGCGGCGATCCCCGCCTGGGCCTGCGGGTTCGGCTGGTTCTGATGAGCCAGGTTCTCTGCCAGCGGCGCGCGGACGCGATCGCCGTAGGCCACCGCGACGGTGCGCAGGCGTCCGTCGTCTTGGCGGACGTCGATCGTGCACCAGTCGGCGAGCCCGGGAACCGACAGTCTGGCGAGCTCGGTCATCGTGCGCTCGAAGTCGAGGGAGGCGCGCTGCAGCAGCTCGTTCGCGCCGGCCAGGAATGCGAGGCGGCGCTGACCGACTCCTGCGTTCACCATCTCGCGGCGCTGACTGCCCATCATGCGAACGATGCCGAACGACACCGCGAGCAACACCGCAAGCTGGACGCCTTCGCCGGGTCCGACCTCCAGCATGAAACGCGGCTCGGTGAAGAAGTAGCCCAGCGACACGACCGACAGCAGGGACGTTACGACGCCCCACACGATCCCACCCAGCGCGGCGACGACCATGACCGGGATCAGATACAGCAGACCCGCGATCCGCGAGGAGTCTTCGAACTGCAACGGCGACAGCGCGCCCGTAACCAGAGCCGGTCCGGCGACCGATCCGAGGACCCCGAGTGCGATGCGCCGCGCGCGGCGATCGACGAGCGAGAGCGGCCGGTCCGGCACCAGCCGGTCGGGCGCGAGTTGCTCTATGTCGTGCGGATGCTTCCGGGTCATGTTGAGGTCGAACTCCGGGACGGGGATCCGCTTGCGTTCGATTCTACTGGGGCCGGGTAGGGCGCGACAGCCCTGAAGTGCTTGGGTCTGTTAAGGACCGGTTCGAGCCGCGGAGAGCGCGCGGATAGACTGCGCCGACCACGCTCTCCGGGAGGTTCTTTCAATGGCGATCACCACCGTCGGCATCCTCGGTTGCGGGACCATGGGATCCGGCATCTCCGAGGTCTGCGCACGCAACGGCTACCAGGTCGTGTTCCGCGAAGTCGACGACGACGCGGTCGGCGCCGGCCTGGCGCGCATCAAGCAGTCGCTGGAGCGTGCGGTCGATCGCGGCAAGCTCGACGCAGGCGCGCGCGACGAGACGCTCGGGCGCATCAGCGGCACGACCGCCTTCGAGGATCTCAAGGGCTGCGACCTGATCATCGAAGCGGTGCCGGAGCATCTCGACCTCAAGCAGCAGGCGTTCCAGGCGCTCGATCCGATCCTTCCCGACCACGCGGTCTTCGCGACGAACACGTCGTCGTTGCCGGTCATCGAGATGGCGGTGCGCACCACGCGGCCGAGCCGCGTGCTCGGCATCCATTTCTTCAACCCGGCGCCGGTCATGGGTCTCGTCGAGCTCGTCAAGACCGTCGTGACCGACGAGGAGGTACTGGCGGAAGCGCGCGCCTTCGTCGAGTCGCTGGGTAAGACGCCGGTGGTGTGCCAGGACCGCGCCGGATTCATCGCGAACCTGTTGCTGTTCCCCTACCTCAACAACGCGGTGCGGATGCTCGAGTCCGGCTTCGCGAGCCGCGAGGACATCGACTCCGCGATGCAGTTCGGCTGCGCGCATCCGATGGGGCCGCTGGCGCTCGTCGATCTGATCGGGCTCGACACCACCTACGAGATCCTCGACGCGATGTACCGGCAGTTCCGCGAGACGATGTACGCGCCTGCCCCGTTGCTGAAGCAGCTCACGACCGCGGGGTTCAGCGGACGTAAGAGCGGTCGCGGGTTCTACCAGTACGACGCGCCGGGCTCTTCGCAGGTGAAGGAGAGCGGCCACCACAGCCACCAGGTCCCGGAGAGCGCTGCGGCCCACATCCGCAAGATCGGCGTGCTGGGCAGCGGCACGATGGCCAACGGCATCGCCGAGGTCGCCGCGAAGGCCGGCTACCAGGTGGCGATGCGGGCGCGCACCCCGCAGCGGGTCGCCGAGTCGCGCGCGGCGATCGAGAAGTCGCTGGCGCGGGCGGTCTCCAAGGGGAAGATGACCGAAGAGCAGCTCGCCGAGGTCACCGGCCGCATCGAAGGCTCCACCGAGCTGTCGGTGTTCGGAGACTGCGACATCCTGATCGAGGCCGTCGCCGAGGAGCTCGACATCAAGACCGAGTTGTTCGCCGAGCTGGACGGGATCCTTCCGGCGCATGCGATCCTCGCGTCCACCACCTCGTCGCTGCCGGTGATCGCGCTCGCGGCGGTGACACAGCGGCCGGAGAACGTGGTCGGGATGCACTTCTTCAACCCCGCGCCGGTGATGAAGCTCGTCGAGGTCGTGCGCACCGTGCGGACCTCCGAGGAGACGGCGGATGCCGTGGTCGCGCTGGCACGCAAGCTCGGCAAGCACCCGGTCGTGTGTCCCGATCGCGCCGGGTTCATCGTCAACGCACTGCTGTTCCCCTACATCAACGACGCGGCGAAGATGCTCGAGAGCGGGTACGCGACCGCCGAGGACATCGACGCGGCGATGAAGCTCGGCTGCGGACACCCGATGGGTCCCTTCGCGCTGGCCGACATCGTCGGACTCGACGTGACCTACCAGATCATCCGCACGCTCTACGACGAGTTCCGCGACCCGTACTACGCGTCGGCACCGCTGCTGGAGCACCTGGTGTCCGCCGGGTTCCTGGGACGCAAGACCAAGCGTGGCTTCTACACCTACTAAGGAGGACTCGATGGGCCTTGACATGTTCTCGCTGGACGGCAAGTGCGCGCTGGTGACCGGCGCGTCGCGCGGCATCGGCGCGGCGATCGCGATGGCGTACGCGGAGGCCGGCGCGGACGTCGCGCTGGCGGCCCGCAGCGCCGACGACATCGAGACGCTGGCCGGCAAGATCGAGGCACTCGGCCGCAAGGCGGTCGCGATCACCACCGACGTCACCGATCCTGCGCAGGTCGACGCCTGCGTCGAGCGAGCGATCTCGACGCTTGGCAAGCTCGACATCCTGGTGAACAACGCGGGCGGAACGAAGTTCATGGCGCCGGCCGTCGACACGCGGCGCGACGGCTGGGAGAAGGCGATCCGACTCAACCTCGACAGCGTGTTCTGGTTCTGCCAGACGGCGGGCAAGCACATGCTGGAGCGTGGGAGCGGCAGCGTGATCAACGTGTCGTCGGTCGCCGGCGTTGCGGCGGCGCCGACGCTGTCCTACTACGCGGCGGCCAAGCACGGCGTGATCGGGCTCACCAAGACGCTCGCGGTGGAGTGGGGCAACCGTAGGGTGCGAGCGAACTCGATCTGTCCCGGCTGGGTGAAGACCGACCTCAACAAGAACCTGTGGCAGGACCCCGAGCTGGCCGCGCAGTGGGTCGCCGGCCAGCCGATCCAGCGGTGGGGTGAGACCTCCGACATCACCGGCGCCGCGATCTGGCTCGCGAGCGACGCCAGCACCTACGTCACGGGCGCGAACATCGTGATGGACGGCGGGCAGACCGTCGGGGCGTGAGCCCGCGGCGCAACTACCCCAAACGCAGGCGCGCGCCGGGCGACGACGAGGAGCGCGAGCTCAACCTCGGGCTCATCGTGAGCGCGCCGCCGGGATGGAAGGCGGTCGTGATGACCAAGGAGCGCGCCGTGAAGGAGTACCGGTGCCCGGGCTGCGACCACGAGATCCGCGCCGGGGTCGAGCACGTGGTGGCGTGGCGCGTCGGCGAAGACGCGCACCGGCGCCACTGGCACACCGGCTGCTGGCGCGTGGCGCGGCCTTAGCGCCGGTGCCCGACGGAAGTCGTGATTTGCTTCACAGCGGTTGCTCTCCCCATCGCTCAAGCCCACGACGTGTCTCGGTCGACTGCGCTTGTGCCCTCGACAGGTCCGAGCATCTCGCCCTCATGATTCTGGCAGATGTGACCGGGCGGCTACATGGAATGATTCGCCACGGCGTGGGAGGGACGATTCGGAAACGTAGTCACCGAGGTCAAGCATGAGGTTCGCATCAGAGAGATCCGCACGGGCCCCCTCAGGGCTATACTCTGGCGACGAGGCACGTGCAAAGGCTCTGGTTCTCGTTGATGACCGTGGCCTGCAATGCAAGTTGATGATCGTGGCCTGCAAATGCAAGAAGCGTGCCGCCGATCAGGGCGGACGACGTCCAATATGGGTTCGCATAGAGTCTTCGCCTAATAATGCCATTGCATATGATAATCAAACTCCAATGCATCTCCCACGTCGCCCTGAAGCGCGAAGCGCCAACAGTCAGCGTTTACCCAGGCATCGTCCACACGCGCGGCCACGTAGTACCAGACATTGTCGTTGGGGATTGAGAATGAAGTTCCGTAGCGGGTCTGCAGCGCGGATCCACTACAGTCACCATTGGAAGCCGACACTGCATACGTAGATATATATGGCGTAGCTAGACACCCGCTGGCGTTTGCTGCTGATGGACATCGCACGACCCATTCAGTCGATAGCCCGAACGGGTGTAATTCCATGGTTTCCTCGTAATACAATACAGGTCTAACAGTGGAGCTATTCGCCACCAGACGCCAATAGCAAGATCCGTAATAGACCGTGGACGTACAGCGTCGAGACTGTGTCGAATTTGCATACCAAGGAAGTCCTGGCCAGTAGGTTGCGGTTGCTGGACCTTCGAGGCTTACGTCTGCAGGATCGAACGACGTAAGCCAGTCCGCATAGCCCTGCCCACCTATCGATGTCGGGGCAGAGACCTGATTGGCAGGAATTTGCCGGGTGGGGTCATCACCCCACACCGCGCTCGTGCCAAACGTGCTTCCATCACAGGTTCCAGTCGAATGGCAGTGAGCGATTTGGCCACGAACATAATATGACCCATTATGAGGGTACACCGACTGTGAGAGGTTTTCCCGGGTTGGCGAACACGCGAGGTCCACTTGGTAGAGGTTGTTTTCAACAACATTCCACCCTTGGACTCCCCACGTCCACTCACCGCTGTCTGAGACTACGAGGTCGCGGTAGCTGCCAGATGGGAGAAACTCAAATTCAATTACATGGAGTTCATCCAGATCGCACCAGTGTGCGGATCCTGAGCCTGTAGGAGGATAGGGTGTTCCTCCAAAACGCAGTTCGATTTCGTAGACCCCACGGTTGGGCAGATTGGGCTGACCACCCTGTCGGGGTGTGTCGAGACTAAAGAGGGAAGGCGACTCGTACCAGCCAAACGTCAGTGACATGCGGCTGCAGATAATGACAACGTTACAGTTGAAAGGCCGCTCGGTGAAGACCGATCCCACATTGTCTCGCCAAAACATCCGGCGCGAATCAGGAAAGTCGTTGGATGCCGCCCTGGCCGGCATCGACCCTGCTACCAATTGGACGTAAGTCAAGACGATAATTGCGAAAAGACGCGCGTACTTCCTAGCGTCCATACGTGCCGCCTGTCTCTATGATCTTGTCGCGAGCTGGGTCGAACGGCCAGATCGGACGTATCGAAGGAGCGAATACCTCCACTCCAGCTATCGTCGGAGGTGCGCCGAATGCAGCCACCTGCTGGGCAGAGCAAACACAGGAAATCCCGTAGATCAAGACACCGCTATTCCTGACATTGTCAAGAAGACGTTCAGTCGCCTGGCGCTGCTCGATGAGGACGGCTTCGTTCGATCCAGAGGTAGCTAGGCGATCGAGATTTAGCATTCGTCGGTTGAGAATCAGTTCGTAGCGCGTTTGCAGCTCGTCTGCGGTGCGGCTACCTGCGGCGGAGTCCTTCCACTCGAGTGGATTTATGGGATACTCTGCAACTGCGACGAAGACAGACGCTGGCTCCTCCTGCAGCCACAGAAAGACTTTGTCGATCGCCGAATTCGATTCAGCCAGTCGTGGAAGCAATCTGTGTGCTCGGACTGGTTGAGTGAATGACACCACCAGCCTTTGCGGAGTCCCCGGATCTTCATCTAACAATCGGCGGTAGGTCCGAAACGCCGAATCCCTCCTGGCACGCTCCGACTCACGCGCGCTAATCGCGGCCTGGACTCGAGCTTCGCTATTCGCAGGTCCGACTTTGGCGGGGACCGCCGGTTGTATCGCGGCTGGGTCAACTTTCGGGCCCGGGCCATCCTCGGGTGTCGCACACCCCAGGAGCAGCAGCAACACGACACACGAGACGACTCTAGGACGGTTGCCCTGCATCTTAGCCCCCTCAGCCCGTTTCGTCCCGATAGTCTGAACCTACCGCACCCTCAGCGTCAAGAGCTGCCACCCTCTCGTGCGGAATTCTGTTGACCGGGGGGGCACGCACTCGCGAAACCCCCTGGTCGGTGTACGCTAGCTTTCGAAACACTTCGAAGGCGACGACGATGCTAAGACATTTTGAGCTATACGTGTGCGTCTTGGTCTTTCTTGGAGCGTGCATGTCCAGCGAGGATGCGTATTGCTCGACGGTCAGTAAGGTGATCGCTGAGGGCGAGCGGATCCGAACCGTACTTCCTGATGTGCCCCGCGACAGTGAGCGCAGACTCGAGGACCTCCTTTCTAGAGTTAAGACGATCGAGGCGGAACTGGGTGCCGCGATACCGAGGGTCAAGGGTAGCGCGGCCGCGTCCTATTACACAGAAAACGCGCTCACAGGCGTTGAGCTCGCGCTTCACGAAGGACGCAGGCAGGCGGCGGACACTGCCGTCGAATACACGCAGCTTATGAGCGAGAACCTGATGGGCAAGGACGGCTTCTGCCACAAGTGACAATCCGTCAATGCCCCACCGGACTGATTCGCAGGCCAATCCAGTTCGTACCGGGGCGGAGCTGCAATCGAAGAGAGCGGCCGAGGCGCTGGGGGCGGGCCGGCTATCCGTTCTGCAGTTGCAGGTCGATCGATGCAGGCGCGTCGGCCACGTCGACGGGTTGGGTCAGCGTTGCCGCGCCTGCGGCGCGCGCTTCCAGCTTCCAGGTTCCCGGCGCGACGTGGAACGTGAACGCACCGTCGTCCTTGGTGTACTCCTCCGCCACGAACTCGCCGCTGGGCCCGTAGAGCCGGACGTACGCGCCACCCACGGGCGCGCCCTCGCGTTGCACGGTGCCGCTGATCGTCGAAGCCATCAGTGTTCCTCCTTCGGTGCGCCGGTGGATACGAACTCGAGCGTGAACGTGCGGTCGCACGTGCGACAGTGGTAGCTGCGCTCCGCATCGACGGGCCGCAGGTCTTGCTCGCCGCAGTAGGGGCAGTAGAAGGCCTGGGCGCGCGGGCTCATCGCGGTGGCTCCGCGAACGCGGCCAGCTCCGGCGGGCTCAGCGAGTTCACGTACGCCGCGAAGCTCCCGTGACCGTTGCGCTGCAACTGGTAGCGGCGTAGCAGGGTCTCGACGTAATCGGCCAGATCCTCGCCGTACACGCGCACGCCGCGCACCTTGCGGCCGAACGCCGGATCCTCGCCGATGTGGCCCCCGAGATGCACGAGGAACCCGTCCGAGCGCGTGCCGTCGCCGCGCTCCATGATGCAACCCATCACGCCGATGTCGGCGATCTGGAAGCGCGCGCACGAGTTGGGGCATCCGTTGACGTTGATGCGGATGTCCTCGTCGAAGTCCGGCAGCCGCTCTTCGAGCTCTTGGTACAGCCACTGGGCGCGCACCTTGGTCTCGGCCAGGGCCAGCTTGCAGAACTCGATGCCGG
>JBKJXT010000219.1:0-5097 GCA_046716205.1 Actinomycetota bacterium | reverse complement strand
ATCGGCCCGAACGGGGCCGGGAAGACTACTCTGTTCAATGCCATCGCGGGGTTCAACTCACCGACGTCGGGTGTCATCCGCCTTTACGGTCAGGATGTCAGGGGTTTTTCCATCCACCGTCGTGCCGCGATCGGAGTTGCTCGAACCTTCCAGTCGATCCAGCTTTTCGGTTCTCTCAGCGTGTTCGACAATCTGCTGGTGGCAACCCACGTGCACAACACGACGGGACTCTTTGCGAACCTCTGGGCGACCGAAACGGCGATGTCAGAGGAATCCGCAGCTCGGGCCCGAGTGACTGAGGTACTAGGCCTGCTGAGCCTCTCTGAAGTTGCGGACAGACGCGCGGCCGACCTGCCCTTCGGTGTGCTGCGGATGGTCGAGGTTGCTCGAGCACTGGTCACGGGGTTTCCAGTCGTGATGCTCGACGAACCCGCCTCCGGTCTGGACAACGCCGAGACCGATCGCCTCATCGAAGTGCTCCGCGTCGTTCGTAGTACGGGTGTGACCCAACTCTTGATCGAGCACGACGTACGGATGGTTACAGCCGTGTCCGATTACATCTATGTCTTGGATCAGGGGGCCATCATCGCCGAGGGACCTCCCGAGGAGATCCAACGCAACCCTTCGGTCATTGCTGCGTACTTAGGGTCACCGGTGACTGCGGAGGTTGTGAGCTGATGGCATTGCTTGAGATGCTGGGAGTGGACGTGCACTACGGTGCCGTTCAGGCTCTGCGTGGTGTCGACTTGACTATCGACGCCGGCGAGCGCGTTGCCCTCCTTGGGGCGAATGGAGCTGGGAAGACAACGACGCTTCGGACCATCTCGGGACTGATCGCTTCAAGTGCTGGCAGGATCTTGTTAGACGGGCAAGACATCACGGGGCTGCCAGCTTATGAGATCGTGAGAAGAGGGGTCGCGCACGGTCCGGAAGGTCGAGCGCTGCTACCGGCGACATCCGTCGAGGAGAATCTGCGCTTCGGATATCTCCCTCGCCGGAAGGATCGCAATGGTTACAAGCCTGCCTTGGAACGCGCCTATGGCTACTTTCCTCGGCTTGAGGAGCGGCGGTATCAGGCTGCGGGAACCCTTTCGGGGGGTGAGCAACAGATGCTCGTCATGGCGCGAGCCCTGATGAGTTCACCGAAGCTCTTGATCGTTGACGAGTTGTCGTTGGGTCTCGCTCCAAAGATCGTCGCCCAATTATTCGACATCATCCGGGAAGTGAACGAAGCAGGAACCGCTGTGCTCATCGTCGAACAATTCGTTCACATGGCTCTTGCGAATACGGATCGTGCCTGCGTGCTGGCGAAGGGGGAGATCGTGCTTGCGAAGAGTTCATCAGAACTTGCGCAGAGTGACGAGCTGATCGCTTCATATCTCGGTGGTGGATCCCACCCAGCACCTACCTCGAACGATGGGCCTGGCAAGCCGCGCAAACAAGCAGTCCGGGGAGTCAAGAATGTGAGGCAGCGATGAGGAAGTCATGCATCCCTAAGAGGACGGTTCTGGGTGTGACCACCCTCTTGCTGGCGGTCGCGTGCGGGCGGGAGCAGCCCACGAAGCCCCAGGATGCTGCACCTCCGAAGCCCAAGGAGACCGTCCGCGCTCTACCCGTGACTCTGTCGGTGCAAGGAGCATTCTCCTTGGTCGCGCGATCTGCTTCGGTCCCTCTCCGTCAAGTGACACTTCTTGATGAGCGATTTCCGGATCTTCGATGGTACGGCATGGAGTCGCAGGGGTGGCTTCGAGATGCATCGGGTGCCAGTGCGAAGCCATCACTGAACTTGATTCCCTTCCGCGGGGATGGGAAGTACAGCGTCCCTGTGACGCCATCACAGCAGGGGGGCGGCACGGTCTCTGGGAGCTCACTGTCGAATGCGCGGCTTGAGTTTCGCCAGGGAAACTCTAGCCGGTTGTTCGGGGTTATCAAACAAACCTGCGACGTTGAGGTCCACGGGGGTGGATCATCCGGCAGTTTGCGCTGTCCTGAGCTCTCAGACGGGAAGCGGTCGGTGTCACTAACGATGACTTGGGGAGTTTGACGGCGGATCCGAGACGAGTCTTGAACGAGCGGATCGAACGAGGGAGGACGTCACGATATGAAACATCGAGGATGTTTTGGATGGAGAGTGAAGGTGGCGGGAGGCCTGGCGTTGCTCGCCAGCATCACGGCGGCCGTTCTGCCAGCGCAGGCGGCTCCCCTTCGCAAGGGCTCAATCCTGTTGGGTGGGCCGGGCGGTTCCGCAGTGTGCGAATTCTCGCCTAATTGCCGGGCCTGGGTGGCAAGCGACTGCAATCCAGCTTTCCTTCAGGCGGACAACGCAGTTGCCTCATCGATCGTCGATGTCAGTTCCATCGCCGACGGTAGCACTGTCAGGAGGCTCAAGGTGACCGTCGGTACCCCCACAGGGGTGGCCCCTTCGGGTCCCAGCGGCGTCGGCATTGGATTCCGAAGTTCGGCCTGCTCAAGCCTCTCTGTTTCTCCAGCGATTCCGAACCCTATCAAGCCTGGCCAGACGGTTTCATTCAAGATTCCGGTGGCCGCCAAATGGATGGCCGTCACCGGGGGCGCCGTGGCGAACCTTTTGTGGACGCTTGAATGAGAGGGAGAGTCTGAATGCGTGTCGGCAGGTTCCGCGCCTTCCAGGCGGCCATAATGGTTGTTTTCGGCCTTCTGATTCCTCGGGTTGGAGTTTCCGCTAACGTGGGAGCCCAACTACCCAACCTGAAGCCGATCGGGCCGGTGAGTGTCTTCATCGACGTTCCGGATGAGGGCGACGGAACTGCGCTTCGAATCGCAAGCAAGGTTGAGAATGTGGGCTTGTTCCCGTTTGAGGTTAGAGCTCGAGGGACGGGTTCCCAGGCCCTCGAACTCGAAGCCGAACAGTGTGTCAATTGGCAGGCGCTGGTGTGTTTCGCCTGGGAACCGGCGGGGCAGTTGACATACGAAATGGAGCCGCTCGATCAATGCTGGGCGATCCGTGAGTTCATGGCCTACGATTTACGAGTTCTTGACGAGAACGGCACGCCGCGGTGGGATGACGGTGCGTTGTTGGTCCGGACACTCGCTTCGCGCGTCACCGTAGACGGTGCGCCGGATTGGGATTATCCGAATCAGGACGAGTTCCCCCTCCCGGCATACGCAGCGTGTGCGGGTTTCGCGCGCGAAGGGTTGTCTCCCGGCTGGGTGGTTTCGTGGGACGACGACATCATCGGACAAGGGCTTCCTCTTGCGGGCATCGCCGACGGCACCTATGCACTCGTAGTCACCGTTGATCCGCTCGGGAACTTCGCTGAAACGAGCGAGTTCGACAATGACCTCGTCCTCAAAGTTCGGATCTCCAACGGCGGAACCTCGGCGGGGCTGCTCAGATGAGCCGGAGGGGGGCGAACCTCGCCGCGGCGACGCTGACCCTGATCTGTTTCTCGATGGCGTCGTTTCCTGAAGCGGAGGCGTTGGATTCGGGGCTGCCGAATCTTGTTCCCGCCGTGCCGCTCGATGCCTTCCTGGGTCATGTCGAGGACTTCGATCAGGGACCGATCGCAATCAAGTTCACGGCGGTGATTGGGAATCAAGGCGACGAGTCATTCGAGGTCGTTGCGATGCAAGCATCAGATGGGGACTCCCTGGGTGCGAAGCAGTGCACATCGTGGGTTGCTCACTATGTTTGCGCGGCCGAGTGGCATGCAGTCGACCATCGCCAACCAGACCTGTTTACCTTCCGATGGGCGCTCGACCGGTTCCTTGTGTACGAGCTCCGACGACTAACTTTCTCGGGGGCGCCGGACTTGTCAGAAGCGGGTCTGGTAGCCGAACACGCAAGGGCAGAGGTTTGTCCTTTCGACTCTGGGCGCTTCGAATCGGCGGACACCTTACGCGTCGCCACCAATCTGCCTCGTTTCCCAGAGTGTTCTGGACTGCGCATGGGCGTCAGCCCGGGCTTCTTCTACTTCGAACCCGCATTCGATACGGACCAACATATTTCGATCGAGGGCGTGCAGGACGGACAGTACGCCTTGGTCGTTCGGGTTGATCCCGACGGCATGTTCCGTGAAAGCAGGATAGACGACAACACGGCTTACAAGAAGATCGAGATCTACGGCTCGGGTACTAAGTTGAGGGTGTTCCGGTGAGCGGCTGCGATGGGGGGATCTCTTGAGACGTAAGACTCTCGTAATGGTAGGAATCTTGGTATTCGTCATCGCCACACTGGGAGCCGGCGCTTCAGCCGCCGAACCGGAACTCCCCAACCTCGTCCCGCTTCCCGCATATGACGTTCAGATCGGCCCAGCGGATGACTGGAGCCTGTATGAGCCCAGACTGGCCCTTCGGTTCACGACAGCGGTAGCCAATCGCAGCCCCTATGCGTTCGATCTCGCGGGGGTCTTGCGCCCGGGGAGCAACACGTTCCTAGCGGCGGAGGCGCTGCAGTGCGTTGCCTGGGTGCAAGAGGTATACGCAACGGCTGGGGCATGCCGGGAGAGACAAAGTGTCGGGACGATCATCTACCACGACGATCATCAGCATTACCACCTCGAGCGCTTCGAGAACTACGAGCTGAGAAGGCTCGGTGCCGACGGCACGCCCATCATGTCGGTGGACGGACTTGTAGGCGAGAGCAAAAAAGTGTCGTTCTGCATCCTCAACTCAGAGCGGGACTCAGACGAATCTCCGCCGGGGTCACCGCAGCAGAATGTGGCTACATATAGTGGCTGCCGGACAATCGCCAGCATGGGCATCTCGCCTGGGTTCCGTGATGTCTACGACTACACCCTCTACGATCAACAACTCCTGATCGACGGCGTGCCAGATGGTACCTACGCCGTTGTTATTACTGTAAACCCTGATGGCCGCTTCTTTGAATCAGCGCTAGACGACAACGTCTCCTTTACCCGCGTTGTGATCGACGGAGAGCAAGCCTGGGCCGTCTGAGAACTTCGGGTCCGTGGTGGTTCAGCCAAGGCGCGGAAATCTATCCCCTTCAGTCAGGTGCAACCCGCTAGGCCGGCGACCCTAAATGGCGCACGCGCTGTCGAGTGCTTCTTGTGGTCTGGTCCAAGGGCCGAAACAAGAACGTGACCGACACCCTCAGGA
>JBKJXT010000218.1:0-2827 GCA_046716205.1 Actinomycetota bacterium | reverse complement strand
CCAGCTGCTGGAAGGGCGAGCGGGCGGCCCATGCCTGCGGGGAGCAAGCCACGGGGTAGCCCACAGGCTGGTTCGGCGTCCGTCGCGTGAACCCGCAGAAGAGCTCGGGCAGTCGCATGTAGTCCATGAAGACCGCCGCGTCGAACAGCGCCGTCGCGATACGGTTGGTTTGGCGGTGGTGACCGTAACGCTTCAGCCCTGCCGCGATCAGCGCGTTGTCATGGGGCCACACGGTCCCGTTGTGGTAGCTCATCGGGTTGTACGCGGCCGAAGACTTCGACATCGTCCGGATACCCCAGCCGCTGAACATGTCCGGCTGCAGGACGCGCTTCGCGACTTCCGCCGCCTTGTCGTCGTCGAGGATGCCGCAGTACAGACCGTGAGCCGGGTTCGAGGTGACCGACCGCACGGGGTTCTTGTTGCCGTCCAGCGCCAGCGCGTAGAACCCGTCCTCCTCGACCCAGAACTTCTCGTTGAACCGCACCTTCAGGGCTTCTGCTTCGGCGCGGAGCCGCCCGGCGTCTGCCCCGCGTCCGAGCGCCTCGAACACATCGGCGACACGCAGTTTCGCGAGGTAGACGTAGGCCTGCACCTCAGCGAGCGCGATCGGCGCGTCGGCCAGCGTCCCGTCGCTGTGCGCGATGCAGTTGTACGAGTCTTTCCACCCTTGGTTGTCGAGCCCCAGCGCGGAGCGCTTCTCGTACTCGACGAAACCATCGCCGTCGAAGTCGCCGTAGCGGTCGATCCATTCCAGCGCCCGGTCCACGTTCGGCATCAGCTCTTCGGCGAGCGCGCGGTCATCGGTCCATTTGAAGTAAGTGCCGAACAACATCAAGAACAGCGGGGTCGAGTCGTTCGAGCCGTAGTACGGCGTATGCGGAACCACCGCGGCATTGGCCAGCGCACCCGTGCGGATCTCGTGGAGGATCTTGCCGGGTTCCTCGTCGCGCCACTCATCAACCTTCGTGCCCTGGTACTTCGCCAGCAGTCGCAGGGTGTCGCGCGCTGGCTCGGGAGTAAGCATCAGGATCTGGTGTGCGGTCATCAACGAGTCTCGGCCGAACGCCGCCACGTACCACGGGATGCCGGCGGCGATATACCGGCCGTCGGGGGTCTCGGTGAGCAGGGCACGGAGGTCGCGGCGGCCGCGCTGCAACAGCGAGTTGAACACTTCATTGTCGGTGTAGATCGACGTGCAGGAGTGATCCCATTCGTCGTAGGTGCGCCGAAGCTCGTGGACCGCGGTGTCGAATCCCGATGGCGCAGCGCGCTCTCCGTCAACCTCGGGCTCGACGGTGTAGGTCACGATCTTGGTCTGATGGCCGACCAGCTCGAGATCGAAGGTCACTCGTACCTGACCCACGTCCACCTTGACGCTGGTCGGACGCATCCCCATCTCGATGCGCGTACGCCGCACGAGGCCGTCTTCAGCCAGCGACGCGAACGTGATGGTCTGCTCGTCGATGATCGGGCGGTAGAAGATGCTCGACCGTTCGGGGATCAGCCCGCGAACGTGGAAGATGTCGGCGAAGTCGGCGCCGAACGTAAACGTGACTCGCAACCGCACGCGATGGTCGTTGTAGTTCTTGATGCGTATGCGCTCGAACAGACGGCCCTTGATGACGCGGATGCGTCGGATGTTCAACGTCTGGGCGGGGATCGTCGCACCCTCGAAGTCAAGGTCGGGATTCGTGAGATCGACGTAGGACATGTACGCGCGCTCGGCACTGGAGGACAGCAGGACGGGCGGCCGATCGCACAACGTCATCTCGTACTCGGACAGGAAGCGCGTGTCCCGGAAGTACAGACCCATGCCGCCGACGCCGCGACGGAGGTTCCCCTCGGCGCCGGCGTAGAGGAACATGTCCCCTTCCTTGGTCGCGAGCAGCGGGACGGAGGACTCGGTCCACTCGAAGGAGGCGCGCTCGCTGAAGAGGCTCGTCGTCTCGGGGTCAACCTCAAGACCTGCGGGAACGACGGGATCCTGCCGAGCGGTCTTCGCGGTCGCCACGTGGGCCAGTGTAGGTCAGCGAGGGTGAGCGCTCAATCACTCAGCGAGGTGGGGGTGGCCATCCGCTTCCGTCGAGCACCTTCGAGAAGACCTTTCCGATCTCCTTGAATCCTTCACGTTCGTAGAAGGCATGCGCCCGCGTGCGCCAGGTAGCGGACTCCAGCGCGATCCCCCATGCGCCGCGGTGACGCGCCGCTTGCTCGGCCGCGTGCAGCAGCGCCGCGCCCGCACCCCGGCTGCGCGCGCCTTCGGTGACGATCATGTCCGGTATCCACCCTTCTGGTGCACCGAAGTTCAGCCGCTGCCTGAACTCGATCTCACAGAACCCCACGATCCCCTCGTCCTCGGCAACCAGCGCGACCGTATCGCCACGGCGAAGGTAGGTCTGGAAGTTCTTGCGATGAGCAGATACGTCCGCCGTTCCGAGAACGTCCGGCCGGCCCAACTCCGCGAGCAGGCGCGTGACGCCTTCGAAGTCATCGGGCCGCGCCTCACGCACGTTCACTCGGCCTCCACGACCGTGGCTCCCGTTTCGTCGAAGTCCTCGAGCCGGACCTCCCAGCCATCGGGCGCCAACGCCCTGGCATCCTGCTCGGCATCCTCGGCGCGCGCCGTCGGCACGAGGGCGGCCACGCTGGGACCGGCCCCAGACAGGAACGCCGCGATCCCCTTCGCCCGGAGCCCGCGGACCAGGTCGCCCGTGTCGGGCATCAGCTCGAACCGGTGCGGCTGATGGAACGCATCGTCGGTCGCGGCGAGCAAGACGTCGGGGTCGCTTCGTTCGTCCGCGAGCGTCGCCGCGAGCAGCGCCGCGCG